>NZ_JAMQTI010000009.1:0-247910 GCF_032883055.1 Mycobacterium sp. 29Ha | reverse complement strand
CAGCGAGTCGTCACACTTTCTCAACCAACCTGCCTGGGCAGTACACCTAACCCGCGCCCAGCGCGTTCAGCATTCCAGTGGCAGCTCGCGGCCAGGTGAACTGTTCTGCGCGGCGTCGGGCATCGTTGCGCCGCAACCGCTCTGGACGGCTGATGATCGACGTGACCGCTCGTGCGATGGCAGCCGGGTCGTTGTCTGCTGCGGCACCACTTTCGGCGGTGAGAAGTTCCGCGAGCGCCGACGTCCGCGAAACCACCGCCGGTGTACCGCAGGCCAAGGCCTCCAACGCGGCAAGGCCGAACGTTTCGTGCGGACCCGGTGCGATCGCGACGTCGGCGGTCGCGAGGATGGTGGCCACGGTGTCGCGGCACCCGATGTAGCCGGTGAAGTCGACGGGCAGGCGGGCGGCCTGGCGTTCGAGCCTGGCGCGCATCGGGCCTTCGCCGACGACCACGAGGCGGGCGTCCACACCCGAGTGCCGCAGGGAGGCAACGGTATCAATGCTGCGGTGAGCATGCTTCTCCACCGAGAGACGGCCGCAATGCACCAGCAACGTCTGCTCCGGGCGGGCCCACCGTCGCCGGACCGAGCTGGATCGTCGGCTGGGATGGAATTGGTCGAGGTCCACGCCGAGCGGCACCGTCACCACGTTCGTGGCGTCGATCCTGTCGAATTCCGCACGCGCGAACGCCGTGGTGCACACGACCGCGTCATAGCTTTCGGCGGTGCGGCGGTTGGCGGCGTCGGCGATCGAGCGGGCGGCACGCGCCGGGAGTACTTGCCCGACAAGGCGATCGAGCCGTTCATGGGAGATCATCACCGTGGCGACGTCGCGCTGCCTGCCCCATTCACCGAGCGAGCGCAGGGTGAGGCGGTCGGACACCTCGAGTGCATCCGGCGCCAGCTGCGCCAGCAGTTCGGTGACGGGCCCGGGCAGCACGGCACGATATCCACCGGTGAACGGGATGAGCCGAGCCGGCAGCGAGATTCGGACGACTCCCGACGGCAGCTCGTGCCATTCGAGGGTTCGGCCCGGCACCACCAGGAAGACGTCATGTCCGCGGGCGCAGTACTCCGCTCCGAGACGATCCACTGCTGTGCGCAGGCCCCCCGAACGCGGGCCGTAGAAATTCGCGACCTGTGCTACCCGCATGAGCTGAATTTGACCCGGACGCATGTGCGGTCAACAACGCGACATCAACGCCCAGCTGAATTGCGCGCGAATTCGGACTCCCTGACGAAAGTCGTCAGGCGACGTGTGCGGTGAACCAGTCCTGCACCCGGCGCCAGGCATCCTCGGCGGCGGTGGCGTTGTACCGGTCGCCGGTGTCGTTGAAGAACGCATGGTTGGCGTCGGGTTCGGTGACCAGTTCGAATACCAGGCCGGCCTTCTCCAGCGCCGCCCGCGCGACCGGCTCGGTGGCGTTGACGCGCTGGTCCTGGGCGGCGTAGATACCCAGCACTGCAACATCTTTGGAGCCGGCGAAATCCGGGTTGTCGGGCGTCGGACCGTAGAACGGCACGGCGGCGGCCAGCCGCGGCTCACCGGAGGCCAGCAGTCGCCAGACGAAACCGCCACCCATACAGAAGCCGACCGCGGCGACCTTCTTGCCCGGCACCCGGCGCTGGAGTTCGTCGATTCCCGACTTCAGATCCGCCAGCGCCTCCTCGGGCGGCAGCTTGCCCAAGGCCGCCGTGGCTTCGGCGGGATCGGCGAACCTACCCGTGCCGCCCTGCGCGGACAGCAGGTCGATCGCCAGCGCAGAGTAGCCGATGCCGGCGAACCGCCCGGCCACCGAGCGGATGTAGTCGTTGAGTCCCTTGTTCTCGTGGATGACGAGGACTCCCCCGCGCGGTTCGGCTGCGGGCGCCCAGGCCGCCTGCAGTTCCCCACGGGGGCCGGCCCAGGTGATCGGCGCAGACGGGACGGTGTTCTCCGATCCTGGCGGCGGTGTCCTGACGGTGGCCGGCTCGTTCGACGTCACGGGCGCGTTCGACGTCGGCTGCTTGTTCTCGCCGCACGCCGCGATCAACGCGGTCGCCGCCGCGGCGCCCACGCCGAGCAGTGCCAGCCTGCGTAGGGCCTCGCGTCTGGACAGCAACCCGTCTACGTGATCGGTGGCGATTTCTTCCGCGATATACCGCTGTAACGGGGTCACTTTCGCAAGTATGCACTCATGGACTGGACTCCGGATGCGGATGCACTGCGCGGCCGGGTAGCCGTGGTGGCCGGAGCGACGCGCGGCGCGGGGCGAGGCATCGCCGCGTCGCTCGGTGAAGCCGGGGCGACGGTGATCTGCACGGGCCGCAGCAGCGTGGCCGGCAACGCCGAATCCGACTATGACCGCCCAGAAACCATCGAGGAAACCGCCGAACTCGTCTCTGGCCTGGGCGGCACCGGGATCGCAGTGCAGGTCGACCATCTCGATGTGGACGCGGTGACGCGTCTCGCGGACCATGTGCGCCGCGACTACGGCGCGATCGACATCCTCGTCAACGACATCTGGGGCGCGGAGATCCTCAAGGGCGGTCCACCCCTGTGGAACCGGCCGATCTGGGAGCACGACCTCGCCGACGGTCTACGCATCCTACGGCTGGGTATCGACACCCACCTCATCACGTCGCACTGCCTGCTGCCGCTGCTGGTGTGCCGTCCCGGCGGATTGCTCGTCGAAGTGACCGACGGGACAAAGAGTTTCAACGACGACAACTATCGGTTGTCGGTGTTCTACGATCTGGCCAAGGTCGCCGTCAACCGGCTGGCCTATAGCCAGGGCCACGAGCTGGCGGGCTTCGGCGCCACCGCGGTGGCCGTCACGCCTGGCTGGCTGCGGTCGGAGATGATGCTCGACAACTGGGGCGTCACCGAGGAGAACTGGCATATCGCACTGGACCCGCTGCGCTCCGACGGCCCCGTCGCTCCCCCGGCCTTCGCCGTGTCGGAGACACCCAGGTACGTCGGGCGCGGGGTTGCCGCGATCGCCGCCGACGCGCGCCGGTCACGTTTCAACCAGCAATCCGTCACGTCGGCCGACCTCGCGCGTGAGTACGGTTTCACCGACCTGGACGGCCGCCAGCCGGACGGTTGGGCCCCCGGATAATTGCAGGTCAGGCCTGAAAGTAGACAACTATCGAAATCTGTTCACGGATTTCGTTGACACCTGCGGGTCCGCACTGTTCTATGACGTGGTGAGTTTTGACACGATCATCAAAAACGGCCGCTGGTTCGACGGCTCCGGCGCGCCATCGGCCGTGCGCAACATCGGCATCCGCAACGGTCACGTCGCGGCGATCAGCACCGCCGACCTCGACGAGACGGATTGCCGACGAGTTATCGATGCGACTGGCCAGTGGGTGCTGCCCGGCATGCTCGACATTCACACCCACTACGACGTGGAGGTTCTGGTCGGCCCAGCTTTGACCGAGTCGCTGCGACACGGCGTGACCACGGTGATGCTCGGATCCTGCTCACTGTCCACCGTGCACGTCGACGGCGTGGACGCCGGAGACATCTTCGGCCGCGTCGAGGCGATCCCGCGCGAACACGTGATCGGCGCCGTCGACACCCACAAGACCTGGACGAACTGCGAGGAGTACATCGCGGCGCTGGAGGCGCGCCCGCTCGGACCCAATGTGGCCGCGTTCATCGGTCACTCCGATATGCGCGCCGCGACGATGGGGCTGGACCGCGCCACCCAGAAGCGGCAACGGCCGACCAGACGCGAACAAGCCCAGATGGAGCAGTGGCTCGACGAGGCGTTACGCGCCGGCTTCGTCGGAATGTCCTCTCAGCAACTGCTTTTCGACAAGCTCGACGGCGAGGTCTGCCGGTCCCGCACGCTGCCGTCAACGTACGCCAGGCCGCGGGAACTGCGTCGCCTCAAGTCGAAACTGCGCCGGACCGGTCGGGTGCTGCAGTCCGGACCCGACATCGAGAACCCGCTGAACCTGGGTTCGCAGGTCTTCCAGTCGCTGGGCATCTTCCGCAATCCGCTGAAGACCAGCCTGTTGTCGGCGGCCGACGTGAAGTCGAACCCGTACGCGATCAAGCTGCTCGGCCCGCTGGCGCGGTTGGTCAACCGGCTCGGCGGCAACTTCCGCTGGCAGCATCTGCCGGTGCCTTTCGAGGTGTACGCCGACGGCATCGATCTGGTGGTCTTCGAGGAGTTCGGCGCGGGCGCGGCGGCGCTGCACCTTCGCGACGAGGTCGAACGCAACGAGCTGCTGCGCGACGAGGCGTACCGCCGAGAGTTCCGCAAGCAGTACGAGAGCAAGTTCGGGATGCGGGTGTGGCAGCGCGACTTCTTCGACGCCGAGATCGTCGCGTGCCCCGACGAGTCGGTGGTCGGCAAGTCGTTCGGCCAAGTGGGCCTCGATCGCGGCGGTCTGCACCCCGTCGACGCGTTCCTCGACCTGGTGCTCGAGCACGGGACGGCGCTGCGCTGGCGCACGACGATCTCCAATCACCGGCCCGAGGTGCTCAAGAAGCTGGCGCGGGATCCCGGCATCCAAATGGGTTTCTCCGATGCGGGTGCGCATCTGCGCAATATGGCCTTCTACAACATGAATCTGCGCCTCCTGCGTCACGTCCACGAAGCGCAGCAGGCCGGTAGTCCCTTCATGACGGTGGAGCAGGCGGTGCACCGCCTGACGGGCGAACTCGCCGACTGGTACCGCATCGACGCCGGCCATCTGCACATGGGCGACCGCGCCGACATCGTCGTGATCGACCCGGAGCGGTTGGACGAATCGCTGCAGGCCTACGCCGAGTCACCGGTCGAGCAGTACGGCGGCCTGTCCCGGATGGTCAACCGCAATGACGACACCGTACGCGCGGTCTTCGTCGCCGGCCGCGCCGTGTTCCTCGATGGCGAGCCGACGGACGTCGTAGGCGCGCAGCGCACCGGACGATTTCTGCGGGCCGCGCACAAGGCGCCGGCCCAGGCGATTCAAGAATCGGAGTTGTCAAGTGTCAGTTGAGGATACGGTGCTGGGCATGTGGAAGGCCCTGTCGGCGCGCGACTGGGAGCTCTTGACGACCTTCCTTTCTGACGACTGCATCTACTGCGATATGCCCCTAGGGCCGGCGCTTTCCACTCGAGGACCCGAGAACATCATCGCGAAGCTCAAGGTCGGACTCGAGCCGTTGGCATCGTATGAGAATCATGACGGCGTTCTGGTCAGCAATGGCGACGACGTCCTGTACGAGCACTCCGAAACCTGGAAGTGGGTCAGCGGAGAGACCGCGCTGCTGAGGTTTGTCACCGTGCACAAGGTCCACGACGGCAAAATCACGGTGTGGAAGGACTACTGGGACATGGGCGGGCTGACCAACACCGCGCCCGCGACCTGGCTCGAGGATGTGACGGCGGCATACACCGTGCCGATGTTCGATGCGACCGGTCTGATCTGACGAGTCAGCCGAGCGCGTAGACGCGCTCGGCATTACCCCGGGCCATCAGGTCCACGACGCGCACAGCGTCGGACTCGCTCCATTCGCCGGTGTCGACGAAACCCTGGAACACATCGCGGATTCCATTGCGCCACAACCGTGCTCCGAGATAGTGCAACTCGGCCGCGCCGAAGCCGTCCGATGAATAGAGAATCTTGCGGAACGGTGCCATTTCCACCAGTCTGCCGATGAACGCCGGCGACCGTGCGCCCAGATAGTTGATGGCCAGCCCGCCGTCGAGGTAGACGTTGTTGAACGCCTGCGCCAGATAGCCGGCCTCGCGTTCGTAGGGGTAGCAGTGCAACAGCATGATCGGCACGTCTTCGCTGTGCCGCAGGAAATCCAAAAGGTACAACGGGTTGGTGGTGTGCAGGTCGCAGTCCCGATCGCCGAAGCCGACATGGAATTGGATCGGCTTTCCCAGTCGCAGCCCCTGATACAAGCCGAACCGCAACAGAACGCGGTCGGTCAGGCGCGCCTGCCCGCTGTCGCGCCACCGCTGGGCCGCCTTGGCGACTTCGGCGGCGGGAGGCTCCGAGAGGTCACCGGCGAACCCGCCGCGGTACGCCAGGATCGACTTTGTCGCCACCGCCGTGGCTGCTCGCTCGTGCAGGATCTCGGCGAACGCCGTCGCATAATCGCCGCCCGCGTGGACTGCCCGTTCGGCCACCGACTCCAGCCGGACGATCTCGTGCACCCGGCCCACCGACAAATCGGTCAGCTCTGCCAGATCGGCGACCCCGGCGGAGAAGCCGGTATCGACCAGCCAGTCGGACACCCTGGCCGATGACAGGAACAGTTGCGCGAGATCGGCTTCGGAGCGTTCGCGACGCGCCCGCCAGTACGAATCGGCGTCGGCGTGGCGCGGCAGCCCCAACAGTGGTGCGCAGTGGGCGCGAACCGCGAACCCGAGTTGGGTGTCGAAGGCGGAATCGAAGTCGGCCAGCGGTTCGGTGTTTGCCTCGTTGAGACTGTCCTCGAACCGGCGGCGGTCAACCGGCGCCAACCGGCAGCCATGCACGTGGTGGTCGATCAGCGACACGCCGTCGATGTGTTCGGCCAGTCGGGTCACACGCGCTCACACACTCCAGGCCAGACGGAACTTCTCGGCCAGCTCCTCGGGCGTCAGGTCGCCGTAATTCTGCTGCTCGTAACGTCGCACCGCGACCACGGCGTCCACCGGTTCGTCACCGAGAATCCCTCGTAGCAAGGCGGATTGGTCGAGCATGTCGATCGCCTCGGCCTGGTCGCGCGCCAGTAGTCGGATTTCTCCCTTGTCGCGTTCGGCGTCGGTCAACGAGTCGGGGTCGACGGTGACCTCAGGCGGCGCCGTGAGCTCTCGCTCGATGCCGTCGAACGCGAGACCGAGCATCGCGGCGGTCGCCAGGTAAGGATTGGCCGACGGGTCGATGATCTTGACCTCCACGTTGGCCCCCTGTGGGTTGCTCGGGCCGCCGATGAGGAAACGGACTGCTGCTTCGCGGTTCTCGGTTCCCCAGCAGACGTGCGCACCCGACCAGTGGCCGGGCTGCATACGCAATCCGGACAGCACTGAGCCGCACAGGATGCCCTGCGCTTCGGGCAGACCGGCAAGCAACCCAGCGACCGCGCTCTCGCCCTCCGGTGTCATCCCGGCAGCAGCTGAACCGCCGGAGAACAGCGGAACATCGTCTCGCTTCATCGAGAAGTGTTGATGGGAACCAGATCCGACGCTGCCCGCGAAGGGCACCGGCGAGAGACTGACCCGCAGCCCGTACTTCCGGGCGACCCGGCCGATGATGATGCGCGTCATCACCAGCGCGTCGGCCGCGGCCACCGGCGGCTGTGGGGACAAGGAGATCTCGAACTGATTCCTGCCGTACTCGGGGTGGAACTGTTCGATCGTGATGCCGGAGTTCGTCGCGGCGTTGGTGACGTCGCGGACGAAACCTTCGAACTCGAGCACACCGGCAAGCCCGTATTGCGCCCACAGGTGCGACGGAAGCTCGCTGCCGTCCGGTCCGACGAGGACGAACTCCATCTCGTGTCCGACCACCGTGTCGATGCCGGCCTCGGTGATACGGTCGGAAACCCTGCTCAGGGTGCCGCGGCTGCAATAGGGATCCGGTGAACCGTCCTGGTTGAAGAAAGCGCCCGGCGCCCAACACAACCCGTCTCCGAGGATGCGCAACGCGCCGAGGTCGATCCGGATGCGCTGGTCCCCCACCACCCCGATGGCGTCGCCGAACACGATTCCGGTCTGGTCGATGGCGAAAACGTGAAAGACAGGGCTCGCGCCGAGTCCGGGATCGGCGAACGCGCCCATCCGGCGCAGCGGAACGGTCTTGGCGTGGGTGAGGCCGGCCGGGTTCACGACGGTGCCGATCAACGTGGCGACACCGTCGGCCTCGAGTTGGGCGATGGCGGCTGCGGCGAGAGGTTTTGCGGCGCGCGACGTCATTACGCCATTGTGCGGGGTGCCGCGTCGGCTACAGCGTGATCTTGCAGGTTTGGCCGATGTCCAGCGTGCGCAGCATCCTGCCCATGCCGAGCCACATCGCACACGACAGCGCGAGGTCGGTGAGCAGCTCGTCGGAGAAGTGCTCGCTCGCGCGCTCCCAGAAATCCTCGTCGTCACGCAATCCGGTGTGGTCGCTGGCGAATCGCTCGGCGAACTCGGCGGCGATCCGCTCCTGCGGGCTGTAGCCGGGCCACGTTCGCCACTCGGCGGCATGGTCGTAGAGCTCCTCGTCGACCCCGGCGGCGATGCCTTCGGAGTCGCGGGTGTTCTGGCACACCACGCATTCGTTGTCGAGCGCGATGACCATCCGGGCCAACTCGCGGACACGCATCGGGAGGCGGTTCTTGTTGTAGACCGCGTTGGTGAATCCGGCCATGGCGACGCCGATATCGGGTGACTTCACCACCCAAGCTGCGGCGTCGTCGTCGGCAAAGGGTCCAATTCGGCTCATGACGGCATGGTACGCCGGAACCGCCCCGAATTGGAACACGTTCTAGTTTTCCGCCCTATTCCGAACCACGCAAGACAGCCGGCACGGTCAGCAAGAGGATCTTGAGATCAAGCGCGAGTGACCAGTTCTCGATGTAGTAGTTGTCCCATTCCACCCGGTCTGCGATCGAGGTCTGGCCGCGCAGCCCGTGCACCTGCGCCCAGCCGGTCATGCCGGCCTTAACGCGGTGACGTTCGCCGTAGCGGTAAATCTGGATTTCGAAGAACTCGACGAACTGCGGTCGTTCTGGACGCGGACCGACAAGGCTCATCTCTCCCTTGAGCACGTTGATCAGTTGGGGTAACTCGTCCAGCGATGTCGACCGCATGATCTTGCCGATGCCCGTCCGTCTGTCGTCGCCTTCGACGCCACCAGGAGCCGAACGCGACTTCAGTTCGAAGTCACCGTCTGAAGCTGTGGCCGGCCGCATCGAGCGGAACTTCAGGCACTGGAAGACCCGTCCGTCGCGACCGATCCGATCCTGTTTGTAGAAGATCGGTCCCGGTGAGCTCAGCCGAACCAACACGGCCAGCGTTATGAGCACTGGTGAGATCGCGAGCAGTCCCAGGGCTGCCCCGACGCGATCGATCACGTGTTTCGCGTTGAACTGCCAGCCGTGCGGGTCGGCGCTCGGCAGCGACATCAACGGCAGGCCGCCGAGATGATCGACCGTCGCCCGCTCGGCGACCGCGTCGAACATGCGGGGCACCACCCACACCCGCGCTTTGTGTCGGTGCGCGATCCGAACAACGCGGGTAAGGGATTCGTCGCTCACCCGCGAGAAGGCGATGAGGACGGCCGCTGCCCCGGTGCTCTCTATCGCTGCGCCGATCTTTTCCGGGGGTCCGATGATCGGAACATCCGTATCTGCCGCCGCTGTCGCAGCGGAATTCTCGGCATCGAGGAGGCCGACCGGTAGCAGGCCGTACTCGGGGCGGGCGCGCAACCGTTCGACGATTCGGTTGGCGACTTCCCCGCTCCCGATGATGAGGGTGGGTGCCATGAAGCGGCGATTGAGCCTCATTCGCTTCTGAATCCGCGAATGGATGAAGCGCGGTATCGGCATCAGGACGGCGGCACAAAACCACGTCTTGGAAACCACGGGTCCGGAGAGCTGCGGCGCTTGGGCGAGAGTCGTGATGCCGAGCACCAGGATGGACGCCAGTGCGACGTTGGTCTCGATCGGTCCGACCTCGTCGATGAAGTTTCGGTTCAGTTTGTGCCGATACAGGGATTGCACGGCGAACAGCACCACGACAAGGGGTACGAACAGGGCGACCACCCACGAGGACGGGGGAAGGCTCTCCGATACCGATGACCACCACAAACCTATGGCGACGGCCGCTGAAGCAGCCAGAATGTCGATGGACACCGCGATGACCGTGCCGATCCAGCCGACACGAACCAGCCCGGCGAGTGCGTTGTTCGTCTCGCGCACACCTGGGTGCTGCCGATCGGTGGGTTCGTCGGGCGCCTCCAGGATCGTTGGCGATTTCGTCATATCGGTCGGCGAAATATCTTCGCGCTCGCAAGGTCGGCCATGTCCTGCAGGACGAGGATCTGACCGCCCGACCAGTTCAGCGGCCGGGTATCCCAACTGAAGAGCGAACCGACCGCGTCGTCGTCGTCGCTGAAGATCGGAACACCCGCGTACGCCCCGACCTCACCGCTGAGCACGAGCGGATGGTTTGCCAGCAGCGGGTGCGCGGTGGCGTCCTCGACAATGAACGGGATGCCGCTTACCACGGTGAACGTGCCGATTGACAGTTTGGCCGGGCGCACCCTTTCGCCGTCACCGTGAACGACGTTGCGCCCGATGATCAGTTCCCTGCTGTCGTCGAGCAGCGACACCGCGGCGAACGGCGTTGCAAGCGCTTCTGCCGTCAACAGCGCGACGGTATCGAGGGCGCCGCTCTCAGGCGTGTCCAGCAGGCCCGTGCTGTGTAGCGCGGCCAGGCGCGCCGGGTCACTCAGCGAAAGCTGAATTACGGGTTCCAGCGCGTCGGGGTCGGTCGAAAGTCGTTGAATCAACAACTGGGAAGCAGCGTCGTCCACCCCGACGCCGACAACAGCCGCTATCAGTCCTTCTTTGAGTTCTCGCTTTTCAGCATCGGACAGCCCCGTCGCAGCCTGCCACCCGTTTGACGGCGTCGCGTCCCCCACAGGTGTAAGCGTAGGTCGCCGGGACTCTTCTGGGGCGAAGAGCGGAATCTCCAATCCGCGATGCCATCGATGTGACGCGCACCGGTGTGTTTTCGCGCTTTGATCCCAATACCGAGCGCACGTGGCAAGCTACACGAGGGCTTTGTCTAGCCGTTGGTTCTGGTCCCAGGGGTGGTGCCACGACGGTTACGACGAAGAAGGAGGAGAGATGAGCGACTTTTCCACTCGGACAACGGAGTCGGGTGTCGTCGTGGTGCAGCCGACCGGGAGGCTGAACATGGTGGCTGCCCCCGCGCTACGAAAACAGCTCAATGACATCGTTGATGGTGGCGTGAGTCGAATCGTCGTCGATCTCAGCGCCACGGAATTCATTGATTCGTCCGGTTTGGGCGCGTTGATCGCGGCCCTGAAGATTGCGCGGAATGCGGGTGGCGACTTGCGCATTGCGGCTCCCACACAGCAGGTTTGCACCGTGCTGGAGTTGAGCAACCTTGACCGGGTCTTGCGTACCTATGCGTCGGCGGACAGCGCTTTCGAATGAGTGAGCACGCCATGGAGGCCGTTACCGGTCCCGACACGCTGGCGGAGATCCAGCAGACACTCGAACTGGCGTGGGCGGAAGAAGAAGTTTCCGAGCACACCAAGATGTGCATAGAACTCGCGGTCAGTGAGATCGGTACGAACATCATCGCGTACTCAGGTGACGGGCGGCCAGTGCGATTGCGCATGGTGGTTGACGTGCGCCCGGAAAGCGTGGCCGTCACCTTCACCGACGACGGACATCCCGCGGAGGTCGACCTGACCCGGATAACCATGGCCGACGAGGCCTCCGAAAGCGGCCGCGGACTGGCACTCGCGCATCGCGTACTCGACGAGCTGTCCTACTGGCGCGATCAGAAGGGCAATCACTGGACGCTGACTCGGCGTCGATCCGAATGAGGATGCGCGGCTTCCTGTGACGGGCACGGCTGAATTGTCTGACCAGGTCACGTCGAGCCCACGCTTATCGCACGCTGGTCATGGGTCGGACACACCGCCTTTCCGCATTGCCAGGTGGCAGATTCCCGACGCCGTGTTCATCATCGTCATGCTGCTCGCTTTGGCCGTGGTGACAGCGATCACCCTGAGGCTCCAACCGTCGGGCCTGTTGACGCCGCCATGGTCGCCGGCCTCGGGCATAGCTCTGGGCCTGGGCATCTGTTTTCGGCGACGGTACACCTGGATGCTTGCGCTGGCAGTTGCGGCCGTATCGTTGCCGATCTTGGTGTGGTTGGGGCGGCCTGCACCCCTCGCTGCCGCGTTGACCGCGGCCCTAGCCGTCGAGATGATTGTCGGCACGCTACTCCTTCGCGGTCGCCAGGACCGCCGACCGCAACTGTTCACTCCGAGCGATCTGGCCAGGTTTCTGGCGATCGCACTGGTGTCGGCGACGCTCTACGGCGTACTGGCCTCCGCCGCCTTTTATCTGCTCGGGTATCCGGCCGGGGCCGTGGAAACGCTCCAAACCGCTGTGCTCAAGCATGTTGCGGGAATGGCGCTTCTCACTCCGCTGCTCATGGCGCCGACTTACCGGATACAACGGGCGGGCTACGCCGAAACGGTGGGCCACGTCATCTGGACGCTGGGAACCGCCACCGGTGTGTTCATATTCGACGACACGCTACTGCCGTTGGCGTTTCTGACCTTTCCGTCCTTGGTGGCCGCGGCGCTTCGACTGTCGACCCTGCAGCTGTCCCTCGTCCTCATCGGAGTTGCGAGTATTGCATCGCACGGCAGCGTGAACGGTTTGGGCCCATTCGCGTTCGATCAGCTAGGTGGGCCGACGGGAGTTGCCCTACTACAGGCCTATCAGTTATCGATAGTCGCGGTCTTGCTCACGCTGTCCCTTCTGGTGGGATCCGAGCGGGAGATGTCATCGCGGCTACACGAGAGCGAGGAGTTGTTCCGCAAGAGCTTTAACTCGTCGGTCGCCGGCAAGCTCATGGGCATCCGGACGGCCGATCAATGGATTGTCGAGCGTGCCAACCCCTCCGCACGGGCTCTGCTGCCCGGACTGCAAGGTGGCATCAGGAGCCTTGACACCTTGATGGGTCGGGATGCCGTTGGCAAACTCTCGCAAGCCGCCGATTCCCTTGTCGGCGACAACGCCCGTATCGTCGTGCAGCTCGACGACGGGCGCAGCCTCAACGTGAGTATCGCCGTGATCGGCGAGACGACTGAAGGGACCCAGTTCGTCGTGCACTTCCACGACGTCACTGAATCGGAGCGGCTACGTCAGCTGGAGCAGGAGGAACTGAACCGGGCTGCCGAAGTTCAACGTGCACTGCTGCCTGGCAAACTCCCCGAGACGCCGGGCTGGACGTTCGGCACGTCCACCAGCCCGGCCAAACAGATCGGTGGCGATTTCTACGACGTGCGCGTGCATCAACCTTCCATCGTGCTCAGCCTCGGCGATGTCATGGGTAAGGGCATGGACGCGGGAATGCTCGCCGCCGCGACTCGCACCGCGCTCCGGTCCCACGATCCCGGTATGACTCCGTCGGCGGTCGTCACGCATGCGGCTGGCATTCTCGAAGGCGATCTGCGTCGCATCAGTGCATTCGTCACGCTTGCCTACGTACAGGTGGACATCGACTCCGGCGACTTCCGGTTCGCAGACGCGGGTCACGGCTTGCATTATGTCCTCCGGACCAGATCTGGCCGGGTTGAAAGGCTGTCGTCCGACGACATGCCCGTTGGATTGGGCGACCAATGGCGCGAACTCTCCGGCCGCCTCGCCCCGGGGGACATGATCCTGCTCGTCAGTGACGGAGTGCTCGAGCTGTGGGGCGGTTCGCTTGACGGACTCGAGAACGCAATCGCGCAGTGCGCCAACGGGACTGGGACGGGCCCACAGGAGGCCGTCGACTACTTGTGTGCGAACGCCGGCGAATTACTGGATGGCGACGACGTCACCGCGGTGGCCTTACGCCGTGCAGGGTGAGCCGCGCGCGGTGAGCGCTCCCGCCTCCGCTGATGCCGACGCCGCGAACTCGCGTCGGCGGCGCATGTACTCGCGGCTGACCGTACAGGGGTGGTTGATGGTCGTGTTGTGCGTGATGGGTGTGGTCGTCCTCTGCGGTTCGGTGTTCATCGCGGTGCTGCAATACCGCACCGACGCTGCAATTCGCCAACTGGTGGACATAACATCGCCCGCACGTGCCACCGCCTTTCAGATGCAAGCGGGACTGCGTGACCAGGAGACCGGTGTGCGCGGCTACGTCATCACCGGCGACCGCCGATTCCTCGAGCCGTACGTCGAGGGTCAGCAGGCCGAACAGGCCGCCGCCGCTCGGGTGCGCGAACGCCTGACGGGTAACGACGACCTGCTTGCCGATCTGGACGCGATCGAAACAGCGGCCGAGCAATGGCGCACCAGCTACGCCGAACCGTTGATCGCACGCGTGTCACCTGGTGAGCCCTACCCGCTCAGCACCACGGAGGCCGACCGCGGCAAGGCCCAGTTCGACAATCTGCGCGCCCTGTTCGACAGACAAAATGAAAACCTCGTTTCGGCGAGAAACGACGCCCGCGCCCAGTTGCAGCAGTTTCAGTCATGGCTGAACCAGGTGCTGATCATTGTGTTGGTCGCGCTGGTGGGCACCGCGCTGGCGCTGACCCTCTTGGTGCGCCGCGCAGTCACCCGGCCTGTGGCCGGCGTCGCGGCGGCATGCCGGCGGATCGCCAAGGGTGATTTCGCCGCGACGATCCCGGTCGAGGGTCCCAGCGATATTCGGGGGATCGCACAGGATGTAAACGACATGCGGCGGCGCATCGTCGACGAGCTTCAGACCTCGCAGGCAGCACGAGCCGAGCTCTACGAGAGCGAGGAGTTGTTCCGCAAGAGCTTCAACTCCTCGGTGGCCGGGAAACTGCTGGTATTCCGTGCGTCCACCCAGTGGATTGTCGAGCGCGCCAACCCCTCAGCACGCGACCTGCTGCCCGGGCTGCGGGAGGGCATCACGAACCTTGACCTGCTTATGGGTTCGGACGGCATGGCCGAGCTTTCGACCGCCGCCGATTCTCTCGATGGTGACGACAACGCGCGGTTGACGATGCGGCTGACCGACGGGCGCAGTCTGCAGGTGAGTATCGCCGTCATCGGCGAGAAGCCCGAAGGGACCGAGTTCGTCCTGCACTTCCACGACGTCACCGAATCGGAGCGGTTACGTCAGCTCGAGCTGGCGGAGATGAACCGGGCCGTCGAGGTGCAACGTGCACTGGTACCGGGCGCCTTGCCCGCAACGCCAGGTTGGACCTTCGGCACGTTCACCAGCCCGGCCCGACAAGTCGGCGGGGACTTCTACGACGTGCGCGTGCGTCAACCCTCCATCGTGCTGAGCCTCGGCGACGTCATGGGTAAGGGCATGGACGCGGGAATGCTCGCCGCGGCGACTCGCACGGCGCTGCGCTCCAACGATCCCGCAGCGACCCCATCGACTGTGGTCAACGGTGCAGCAGGCATCCTCGAGGGCGATCTGCGCCGGATCAGCGCGTTCGTCACGCTGTCCTATGTCCGGGTCGACATGGACTCTGGCGACTTCCTGTTCGCCGACGCGGGTCATGGGTTGCACTTCGTCATCCGCACTCGGTCCGGCCGCATCGAGCGCCTGGCGTCCAACGACATGCCCATGGGATTGGACGACCACTGGCAGGAACTCTCCGACCGCCTGGCCCCGGGGGACATGATCCTGCTCGTCAGCGACGGTGTGCTCGACCTATGGGGCGGTTCGATCGAGGGACTCGAGGACGCCATCTCGCAGTGCGCCGATGGCAATGGGACGGGCCCGCAGGCGGTCGTGGACTACCTGTGTGCGAATGCGGACGAGATGCTCGACGGTGACGACGTCACGGCGGTAGCCCTGCGCCGCGGCTGATGAGCGAAGGACGCGCAACCTAGCTTGCGCGGCTGCGGGCTGCGTCCAGTTCGCCGCGGTCCTCAGTCCAGTTCCGCTGCACGAGCATACGATGCGCGATTCGTTCGAGCGCCGCCTCGACCTGATCACCGTCGGGCCGTCCTTCGAACGAGGATGACGTGGCCAATTTGTCGACGATGCGTCCGACGATGAGCCCGGATATCGCGTCGACCTGCTTCATTCCGGCCTGGGTCAGCCACAGCCTGCCGCCGCCTCCCAGCACCAGTCCGTCGCGGATCAGCCCGTCGAAGGTGGGCTCGATGACCTCGTGGGGCACCCGCAGACGTTCGGCGATGTCGGTCAGCGTGGCCGTACCGAACACCTGGTTCTGCCGATAGATCTGGAGCAGTGCCCACATCTGGGTGACGTCGAGATTGCACCCGGGGAGTTGGGCGAGACTGCGTAGCCGAATCTCGGGCGAGTCGCGGAAGATCCGCCCGATGGCCACTTCGAGGATCTTCTCGGGCGACTCGGTGCTCGGCATCCCGAAACCCTCACCGAGGTCGCTCGCCGATACGGTTTCGATTTCGCGCAGTCGCACCTCTTTGAGGAAGAGCGAAACCACGAAGCCGACAACTGCGACGGGTACCCCGCAGAGGAACACAGTGCCGAGCGAGTCCGCATATGCGTCGACGATCGGTGCGGCCATCTCCGGCGACAGCGCGTGCAGTGCCTGCGGGGAATCCGCAGCCCTGGCGGGCGCCCCGCTGGCCACCAGCGCAGCCGGGATCTTGCCGGCAAGGAAGTTGGCGAACAGCGAGCCGAAGATCGCTGCGCCGAAAGAGCTTCCGATCGTCCGGAAGAACGTGACCCCGGACGTTGCCACACCGAGGTCGGCAAAGCTGGAGGTGTTCTGGACGACGAGAATCAGAACCTGCATACACAGACCGATACCTGCGCCGAGGATGAACAGCGACACCGACTGCTGCCACAGCGGTGTGGCAGCCCCCATCTGTGACAGCAGCGCGAACCCCACCGCCATGGTGGCGGTGCCCACGACGGGGAACACCTTGTACCGGCCGGTGCGGCCGATGATCTGCCCGCTTCCGATGGACATGATCAGCATCCCCGCCACCATCGGCAAGGTGCGCATACCCGACTCGGTCGCCGAGACGCCGTTGACGAATTGCATGAACGTGGGCAGGAATGTCAGTGCACCCAGCATCGCGAATCCGACGATGAAGCCGAGGATGCAGCACACCGTGAACACCGGGCTGGCGAACAGACGGATCGGCAGAATCGGCTCTGCGACATGGGATTCCACCCAGACGAAGATTGCCAGTGCGAGTGCGGAACCGACGAAGAGGCTGATGATCATCGGAGACGACCAGGCGTAGGTGCTGCCGCCCCAGCTGGTGGCCAGCGTCAGGCCGGACGCGGCCACACCGATGAACAGAATGCCCGCGTAGTCGATGACCGCCCTGCCGGCCTTGGCCAACGACGGGATGGCCAGGGTTCCGACCACGATCACGAGAAGCGCGATCGGCACATTGATCCAGAACGCCCATCGCCAGCTGAGGTGATCGGTGAAGAACCCGCCGAGTAGCGGGCCGATGACGGTGGTGACTCCGAACACGGCACCGAGCGCGCCCTGATAGCGACCTCGTTCGCGCAACGGGATGACTTCGCCGATGACAGCCATCGCCGTGACCATCATCGCGCCACCACCGATGCCCTGCAGTGTGCGCGATGCGACCAGCATCGTCATCGAGCCCGCGAGCCCACAGAGGACGGATCCGGCGAGGAAGAACAGGACCGCCACCTGGAAGACGGCCTTGCGGCCGAACAGATCGCCGAGCTTTCCGACGATCGCGGTGGCGATCGTGGAGGCCAATAGGTAACTGGTCACCACCCAGGACTGGTGGCCCGCTCCCCCGAGGTCAGCGACGACGGTCGGCAGCGCGGTGGCCACGATGGTCTGATCCAGGGCCGCCATCAACATGCCGAGCAGCACCGCAACAAAGATGATGTTGCGGCGCCCAGCGCTGATCAGCGCGCTGGGAGATTCACAATCTGCGGCAGCCGCGTCCGTTCGCGTGCTCGTCATACCTGCCTTCCTTCGGTGGCGTACCCATCAGACCTATCGTTAGACAGGCTATGAAAGTTACGCCGCCCACGGAAGATCAGGCGTCACGATGGGCCCCATGAAGTTGGGGACTGGCGACGAATGTGCCGTTGGCTATGCGCTGGTTGGCGGCCGGGATACGCACTGGGCCGAGTACAGCTCGACGCCGAGCTTATCCATCAACTGGAGCTGGGTTTCGAGGTAGTCGATGTGCTCCTCTTCGTTGGCCAGGATGCCCTCCAAGAGGTTCGCCGAGGTGGCGTCCTCCTTCTCGCGGCACATGATGATGCCCGGCCTCAGCCGCCCTATCACCTCGTATTCGATGGCCAGGTCGGCCTCGAATTGTTCACGCAATGTCTGACCAATTCGCAGCGAAAACAGTCGCTGATAGTTCGGCAGGCCGTCAAGAAGCAGAATTCGGTCGGTGATCGACTCGGCGTGCTGCATTTCTTCGAACGACTCTTTGCGCGTATATTCAGCAAGCTCGGTGAATCCCCAATTCGCCTGCATCTTCGAATGCAAGAAATACTGGTTAATGGCGGTCAATTCGCTCGTCAGTTGCTCGTTGAGCAATTTCAGAACGTCGGGATCCCCTTGCATCATCGCTCCTAGGCAACTTGAGGGCTGGCAGTTGTCGCTGTGGGTGGTGCCATACCCAATCTAGTGCAGGAAATGTGTATTGGCGCATCTTTATCGTTGCCCTGGGCGTGTTTTCGGGGTGATCGCGAACGATCGGGACACCGACGGGGCGCAGATCAGGTACCTACTCTGGACTGCCTAGGCTAAGTAAGGTTAGACTGCGCTAACGCTTGCAAGCCTAGCCTATGGATAGGGAATGGGAATGAGTGATTTCGATCTGCACTCACTCATTCTCGCATGCGATTTCCGCGTCGATGACGTCGATCGCATGTGGACGTGGCTGAAGAAGCATTCCGACGGACTCGCCGCTATCGGAGCACACCATGTCGTTCTCTACACATCCATATGGGAACAGAACCGAGTATTGGTGACCATTGGTATTCGGCACGTCCGTTCGATGCGGGATGTACTGCGGTCACCCGAAATTTTCGAGTGGTTCAACATTTCGGGTGCCGACGACATTCCACCGATCTTCGGTGGCGAGGTCGTCGAAAAGATCGATCTGTACCCGCCGTCAGCCGACGAACGTGTCGGCCGGGTCGTCGTCGGCGTCATGTCCTCGGTCGAAGACGTCTCTGCACTGATGGTCAAGGTGCACGACGGACTCGACCGCTTCAAACGCGGCGGAGTACGCAAGATCTGGGTTTATCGCGCGCTCGACGACGGACAGGAAGTGATGATCCTGCAGGAAATCGAGGACGAGACCGCGGCTCGGCAATGGATCGATCATCCGGATGCGGCCGCCGAATGGATGTCGAATGCGGGCCTCGGGCCCTACCCCACCCAGTTCGTGGGCAGATTCGCCCACCTCATGAGCATCGACGAGCAGAGCTGAGCCGCCGATGTTCGTATGCCTGTGCATGGGAGTGACGAGCCACGACGTCGACCAGCTCGTCGCCAACGGCGCCTGCACTTCCAAGCAGATCACCGAAGCCTGCGGCGCCGGAGGCGACTGCGGCCGATGCCGCCGTACATTGCGCGCCATCATCGCCACCCATCACGATGTCGCCGGCTGCCCGTCGAAGAACGGCTGTGCGAAAAGAACGCTGAGCCGGTAGAACCTTAGGGTCCGCGTTCGTTGTTCCCGTCGTCTTTGTCTGGTGGTTTCAGGAGTAGTTCGGGGCGGTGGTGGTAGTTGATGCGGGTTTGGCCGGTGTCGAGGCCTGGTGGTGGGTGCCATTCGGCGTCGCCGTGGTCGTTGATGGTGGTGGTCCAGCCGTTGTCCTTGTCGACGAGGCGGTTATCCGGCCCACAGGCCAGGGTCATCTCGTTGACGTTGGTGTGGCCGCCGTCGGCCCAATCCTGCAGTGCGTGATGCACCTGGGCGCCGTAGGCCGGCACCGCGCAGCACGGTTTGGTGCAGCCCCCGTCACGGGCGATCAACATGATCCGCTGCGCCGCCGACGCGGTGCGTCGCGCGCGGAACAGGTCCAGGGCTTGTCCGGTGGATTTGTCGAACACCGCCAGCCAGTGGTGGGCGTGGGCGGCCAGGCGGATCACATCTGTGATCGGCATGAGGCTGCCGCCGCCGGTGGTGCCCACCCCGGCGCGGGACTCGAGGTCTTGGAGGGTGGTGCGGATGATGATCGAGGTCGGTAGCCCGTTGTGCTGACCCAACTCGCCGGATTCCAACGCGTTGCGGCCCAGGGCGAGCAGGGCGTCGTGTTGGCGTTGGGCCAGGGTGCGGTGATCGGTATCGATCTGCTCCTGTGAGGGGGTGCCGCTGATGCACGGGGTGTCGTCGTCGGGGTTGCACATGCCCGGTGCGCCCCATTTGGCGAAGATGGGTTCGAGCACTGCCCACGCTTCCGGCGTCAGGTCGCCTTTGATGGAGACCATGCCGTCACGGCCCTGCGGGCCACAAATGAGACCGCGTTTGCGCTGTCGTTCGGTGTCCTCGGGTTCCGGGCCGTCCTGATCCAAGAGGAACAGCATCGTGGTGGCGGCCCTGCCCAGCTCGTAGGGTCCGACACCGACCGCGATACGCACCAAGTCCTGTTCGATCTCCTCACGCGTGGCGGCATCCACGAACCCGGGAAGGCGTCCCATGGCGTCGCGGATCTTGTCCACATGTTCACCGGTGATCTGCCCGGCGGCTTGGGCGGCGGCGGTCGCCGCGAGCACCGGCGCCAACGGTTGACCGGTCAACGCCCGTCGCGGCCCGAGTACTTCGGCTTCGGCCAGGCGGCGGTTGGCCTCGGTCGCTGAGATCCGCCACCGGATCCGCAGCACGTCTTTCCAGTTCTTGGCGCCCAACTCCTTGGGCGTCGTTTCGGTCTGTAGCCGGGCCAGCGCACGATGCCACTGCGCGGGCAGTTGGCACGACAACATCTCCAGCTCGTCGAGGACGTCGAGCAGTTCGCGGTGGGTGAGCATGTCCAGGTCGCAGCCGGCCAGCGACTTGTGGGCGGACCGCAGCGCGGCCATCGCCACCTGCACCGGGGTCGCCAACATGACTCGAACATACATTCGACCACCGACAACCCAACCCAGGCTGGGACAACAGAAACCAAAGTGACAGAAGAGATTTCAGCTGTGAACGACCCTGACGGGTTTCGGCAGGCGCCTACTGACCCTTGCCGGTGAAATCCGCCAAGGCGGCGGCATTGGCGGCCGCGCCCATCAGGACCGCGAAGTGCCCGTTCTCTCTTTCCGTCGCCGCGGCGATGCCCTCGCGGGTCGGCGCGATGATCGTCTGCTTGACGGCCATGAGACTCGAAATCGGCCGGGAGGCAAGGATTTCGGCATGACGGCGTGCCTCTGGTAACAGATCGTCGGACTCGCAGACCTTCCAGACCAGCCCCATCGCCCGCGCCTCCTCGGCACCGACCCATTCCGAGGACAGCAGCAGCCATGCGGCGTTCTGCCTGCCCATCAACCGTGGCAACAGGTACGACGACGCCGCTTCCGGCGCCACGCCGAGGCTGGTGAAGGGGGTCTTCAGGCGTGCGGCTGAGGACATGAACGCCAGATCCGCGTAACCGAGGATCGTCGCGCCGATGCCCACCCCCACTCCGTTGACCGCAATGATCAACGGTTTGGGGAAGTCGGCGAGCGCCTCGATCATCGTCGAGAAGTGGCTGCCCTTCTCGTTGAACTCGGGATCGGTGATGCGCCTCTGCATTTCGTTGAGGTCGTTGCCGGCGCTGAACGCCCGCCCGGCGCCCGTCAGCAACACCACGGCGACTTCCGGATCGGCGGCGGCCTCGTTCAGCGCGGTCGCGGTGGCGAAGTACAGCTCCTCGTTGAACGCGTTGAGGACGTCGGGCCGATTGAGCGTCAGGGTCCGCACCCGCTGGTCGTCGACAATCTCGAGAATCACGCCAGCAGCGTATGCGCTAGCCGTTGCTGTACACCCGGGCGGGTGCGATAAGGACGACCGTGCGGCGCTGCTCGGCCATCACCCGGTCGTATTCGTCCCAATCGTCGTGTGTGCCACCGGCGGCGGTGAACACCTCACGCAACAGCAGACGAAGCTGCTCGGAATCGGCCAGCCACGGCTGAGGGTCGTCGGGACCCGCCAACTCCGCTGTGCCTTCGACGGTGGCCCACTGCCATCCCTTTCGGAACGTGACCGCCAGTTGTGGACGTGCGCGCAGGTTCGCCAGTTTCACTTTTCCGTAGGTGACGAAGCCCAGGGCCGGCTGCCCCGTCGCGGGATGGGTCAGCACACCGACGTTGACCAGTGACGCCTGGACCGTGGCGTCGGCGCGCACGGTCGCGACCACAGCGAGGCCGCTGTCGTCGGCCGCAAGGGCGAAGGCTTCCTCCAGTGTGGGCATCTGACCTCACCCGATCCGGTTGTCGGTGACGAACGGCGTTCGGTAAACGTAGCGGCTCGTCGGCACGGTGTCGACGTTGCGGTTCGCCCCGAATGCCGAGGTACTGGCCACCATTCGGTCCATCCGGCGGCTCAGCTCGGCGTCGCCGGGAGCGCCGAAGAACGCGTGCAGATCGGTGACAGCCGCTTCGGGGAAGAGCTCTTCGACGATCGCGTCGATCGGCGGGGCGTCCGGAGTCAAGGCGCGCACCACCGCGTTCTGGGTGTAGCCGAACGTGGACTGCGTTTCGATGGCCACCGGTGTGTGGTCGATGTGCCAGCGCCGCAGCCAGGTCGCCTCGTCCAAGTCCTCGGGCCTGCGCAGTAGCGCGATGTTCGCGAAGCCGTCCGTGCGCGCTCCTTCGGCGGTGGCGGGCGGCGGCAACGGCACCGATTCGGTGACGAGGTAAGCGGCAACCTCGTCCGCCTCGGATGCCAGCCGGGACAACGCCGCGATCACCGGCTCGGCGTACGACTGATGCGCCCACAGGGTGACGAACCCGACGACCGGCGGCTCGAGGGTCGTCAACGTCATGAGTGAGTTGCGCACGACACCGTCGCGCACATTGACGGCCAGCCCAGGCAATCCGAGCTCGAGCAGGTCCGCCGCGACGTCGGTCCGCATCCTCGTGCACCATGCGTCATCCGCATCCGCGCGCCGGAGCGCGATGATCACCTTTTCCACCGGTCGAACCTACCGCGAGGACGTGGTCAGGCTTCCAGCCTCGCCCGGATGCTCGCCAGCCGCTGCTCGAGTTCGGCCTCGTCGATGACGCCTCGGCTCACCAGAGAATGCGCCAGCGACATCAGCTGGTTCTCGGGATAAGGCAGGTTGGAGTACAGCGTCGCCGATAGCTCGTCCTCCTCGTCGCGGCGCTGCTTGAAATCAGGGATGTTCTCGTCACACGAGGCCCTGTCCAAAGCGTCGCACATCCCGTCCAAGCTCGACTTCCACGGTGGCACAGGATTTTCGACGCCCCACTTGGCGGCCATTCGGGACCAGACCTGATCGCGCTCGACGATTTCCTCCAGTGGCGCGATGCGGGAGGACTCGATGGACGCGGGACCGTCGGCGGCGTTCATCCGGCGTTGCCCGGATGAATCGCGGGACGGGTGTCGACGATCATGTTGGTCGTGACCCCCGCCTTCGGCAGCGCCACCCCGATCAGGCAGTCCCGGGTGATTATCTCGACGAGCTGATCCTCGGTCCAGTCCTCGGTGCCCTCGGGCTGCAGGGGCATCACCATGAATCGGTGCTTCTGGTTGGAGTCCTGCACATGGACCGTCACCTCGTCGGGCAGATAAAGCCCGAACTCGGCGAGCACCTGCCGCGGCCAGCGGACAAGGCGCCGACGGTAATTCGGTGTGCGGTACCACTCGGGTGAGTTGCCGAGGATCGGTCTCGGGTAGCAGGAGCACAACGCGCACACGATCACGTTGTGCACCGTGGGGGTGTCCGCGAGGATCTGGAACGCGGTGAAGTCGCTCGGTGTCCCCCATCCGGTGGGGTGCAACCAATCGACGCCGACCTCCTTGCTCGCCGTCATCGGCTCCGCGAGAGCGAGCTCCTTGAACTTCGGGTCAAGCCACGCCCTGGCGACCAGACGCGCAGCCGGAGTCGGGCCGATCTGCTCGGCGAACTCGGTCATCAAGCGGTGCTCCTCGGCCGTGAAGATGCCCTTCTCGATGCACAGTTCGCGCAGGGCGATCTCCAGAACCTCGAAGTCCGTGATCTCGTCGACCATCGGCGCGACGGTCCGGTCGTGATCGTGGTCGTGGTCGTGGTCGTGGTCAGACAAATCGAATCCCTTCTGTCAGAGTCTATTTGGCGGCGTCGAGCCAGTGTTCGGGAATCTCGGTGGATATGACGTCGTTGTCGGTTCCGGTGTAGCCGTACCAGAGGTCGGCCATGTTGAACTTCACGACGTAAAACCACTCCGGCTTTGCGGGACGATCCCAGGTTTCGTCCTCGGCGGCCGGGCTCTCGTAAGCGACGGCCTCGATTTCGCCGGTCGCACCGCGCACGTATTCAGGGGTGCGGGTGTAGAAGATCACCGGGAGTTCGCGCACCACGACCGGATCACCGACCTTGAACCTGGGCGTCCCGGCCTGACCGGAATAGCACTGCGGATCGCCCTTCCCGTTCGCCTCTTCGGCGTGCTGGTTGCGCTTGACGTGCGATCCGTCGCCCTCGGACTTCGGTTTGGCCTCCAGCGTCTTGCCCTCGAGCCCGCCCGCGTAGCGCTGTTGGACCTCGGCCATCCGCTCGCTCAACTCGGTCAGCCCGATGTGGTGCTTCTCCACCAGAACGCGAGCGACAGCGAGCAACCAGCGGCCGTAGTAGGGCAGGCCCAGATATTCCGCGCGCCCGACGTCGACGTTGCCGATGCGCCGTCTCTCCTCCGACAGCCAGATACCGCGCCAGCCCAGCACCTCGCAGATGACGTACGTCATGTGTTCCCAGAGCTCGTACTGCTTGTTTTCGTACTTCATCGGCGCGTCCGGCTCGCCGCCGACGTCGTGGACGGGCTTGAGATACGCGGTGATCCGGCCGTGGTCGAGCATGTCCGGGGTCGGCGCATCGGGAAGTTCCGGGTACGCCGATTTGAGTCGGGACGTCAGTTCGAGTTGAGCCGCCCGTTCTGCTGCAGTACTCATCAAGGGTCCCTTCGTCGGCCGGACATGCCGGCACTCATTGCTGATCGGCGAATCTGAACGGGGGGCGGAATGCGGTGCGCAGGGCAAGGTCCAGCAACGCCGTCGAACACGACAGCATTGTTGGGCATCGGCACCTCCGGCTGCTCTATAAACCCAGCGCCGACTCTATCGGGCAAATTGAACTTATACAGCCAAATCGAAAACGGACTCAGCTGTTGACGGATACGTAAACCATTGTGGGTTCTTGCCATGTGCCACAAGCTGTTTGGCGCCGGGCTCACCGAGACCGATCGTCCATCCCGAAAACGACGCGGCGGCCTTGTCGCGCGACTCGCACCGAGTTCGGCCGTCGAGCGGCTTCGGTGGCGTCAGAATGGGTGGATGACCACCGCCAGCCGGGTCTTCGAGGTGTTGAAGCCGCCCACGCCGGACCTCGGCGCGGTCGTTCGCAGCCTGCTCGGTGTCCTGGCTATGGCGATCTTCGCGCTGGCCATCGGCGGCGGTGCCGCCGGGGTTTGGACAGCCGCCGCCGGGGTGGTCTGTGGCGCGATCGCACTGCAGGACAGCCCCGGCGGACGTGTGCAACTCGTCATCATCGTGGCCTTGCAGATGGCCGGCGCCGTCCTCGTCGGAGCGTTGACATCGGCGTACACCATCGTGTTCATCGTCGTCGTCGCGGTGTGGTGCCTGGCGGCCGGCATGCAGTGGGCGCTCGGGGGCAATGCGGGGCTCGTCGCCGCCGCGGGCAGTGCGCTGCTGGTGATCGCGCCTCCGATTGCGCCGTCGGTGACGTCGGTCGCGCTGCCCACGATACTGACGATCGCGACGGGCTGCGTGCAGGCGGCGCTCATCGCCGTCTGGCCTCCCCAACGTTGGCGCACGCAGAGCGACGCGTTGGCATTGGCGTACCGGTCCCTGGCCGACGAGGCGCGACGCATCACCGCCGATGACGACGAACCCCCGGAGGCGGCTCAACTGACCGGGCTTCGCGACGCGTTCGCCGACACCCAGGCCACCAGGCGGCCCGAGGCTTACCACGGCGGCCATCGCCTACCCGAGCGGTTGATGGCAACGCTGGTGGCGCTGCGCGGAGCCGACGGCGATGAGCGCGAACGTGTGTCGCACATGCTGAACGATGCCGCGGTGGCGCTCGACGCCATCGCCGAGAACAAGCACAACGCACGACGCGAAGCCGAGCACGCCCTGGTCCGCGTCGACACCGTGGTGTCGGCCATGAAGGGGCCGGAAGCGGTAGCCGCGCAGCGGTTCTCGAAGCAACTACAGCAAGCGGCCGAGTTCCGGTTTCCCGACCTCCTTCAACCCGTGGTGATCAGCCCGTTGCGGACCGCGCTCACCGAGGTCCGCGGGCACCTGACCTGGGCGTCGCCGATCCTGCGACATGCCGTGCGGTTGTCGGCGGCCCTGGCGCTGGCCACCGCCGCCGACCGGTTCGCCCCGATCGAGCACGGTCACTGGATCGCGCTCACCGTCCTGTTCGTTCTACGGCCCGAGACGGCGCACACCTACACCCGCTGCGTCGGCCGGGTCGCGGGTATCGCCGGTGGCATCATTCTCGCGTCGGTGATCACCACGATCTGGCAGCCGACAGGTGCGGCCGCCGCGGTGCTGACCGTGGGGTTTCTCGCCGTCACCTTCTGGGTGGTGCGATTCGGCTACATCGCGGCGAGCGCGGGGGTGGCGACCGCCGCGGTGTTCCTGATGAATATCGACGCCGCCGCGGCCGGCGCAACAGTGGAAGACCGGCTGTTCTCCGTCGTGATCGGCGGCGGGCTGGCGGTCATGGCGCATGTGGTGCTACCCGATGATGCGCTGACGCGGCTACAGCAACGCGCCGGCGAATTACTCAAGACCGAAATCGATTATGCGGCAACGGTGGTCAAGGCATTCGTCCATGAACTCGATCACCCTGCCGACGCCATGTCGGCCGCCTGGCAGCGCGCGTTCCGGGCGCGGGCCGCGTTCGAAGCCGCGTCCGGCGCCGCGCGGATGGATTCGCGGGATCTACGTCGGTGGCTGCGCTCCTATCGCACCGCGCTCAACGCGGTCACCAGCGCGTGCACGTCGCTCGAGCGCAGCCTGCCGATGCAGTCGCCCGACAAGCTGACTCCCGATTTCATCGCTGCGGTCGACGATTACGTCGAAGCGCTGCGGGGCGCACCGCCGAATCCCGCACTGCCATGGACCGTCGACGTCGCCGCGCTGACGGCGGCGGACGCGCAGGTGCGCGCGCAGGCGGCGCTGCTGCCAGGTGACAACGGGGCGGCGCGGGTACTGGTCTCCGAAATCGCGGCCATCACACGCAGCCTCGTCGGCATCGCGCCTAGCCGCGAGCCCACTTCGGCTGGATGAAGATGCCTTCCGCCTCTACGGTGATGCCTTCCTCGTCGGCGAGGTGGCCCGCGGCATAGGCCTTGAACCCGTCGGTCCGGGTGATCCTCGCCTCGGCGTGTAGCTCGCCGAGCCGGGTGGGCCGCAGATAGCGCAGCGTGATGGTGCCGGTGAAGCGTGGCGTTTCCTCGTTGGCCGCCACCTCACCGAGCACATGGTCGAGGACGAGCGCGGAGACTCCACCGTGCACATGTCCGGGCGGCCCTTCGTACGCGGCCCCCAGGTGAAAGTCGGTGAACACGCCGCCATCGTCGTCGCGCTGGATCGTCAGCGGCGGCGCGATCGGATTGCGGATCCCGATCACCGGATTTCCCCATGCCAAGCGATCGCCGCCGGTGGTGGAGCGCACGCCGAACGGACCGTCGCACTGTCGGGACCGCAGCCGCGCCGTCGCCGCGCCGATCTCGGCCGTCACCTCGCCCACGGTGTCGGCGTCGACCTCGGTACGGATCGTCGCGTCGATGAGCTCGCGGACCGCAGCG
Source organism: Mycobacterium sp. 29Ha (assembly GCF_032883055.1). Taxonomy (NCBI): domain Bacteria; kingdom Bacillati; phylum Actinomycetota; class Actinomycetes; order Mycobacteriales; family Mycobacteriaceae; genus Mycobacterium; species Mycobacterium sp. 29Ha. The sequence continues at coordinate 220,277 of NZ_JAMQTI010000009.1, read as the reverse complement.
GCAAGGGGCTCGTATACGGCGCGCATGCGTTCGACCTCCGCCGAGGACACGTCGCCGATGTCGGTGTACTGCACCACCCGTGCACTAGAACACGTTCTAGTGAAGGTTGTCGAGTCACCCGGCGAGGGATGGCGCTTCACCCGACGAGATCATCGAGCGCCGCGCGGGCGGCGGCGACACGGCGGCCCCGCTCGAGTTCGATCAACGCGCACTCCGCCGTCGCGGCAACCCACAGTCGCGCCGCCTCCCGAGGGTGGGCACTGCCGAGCGCGGCGAAATCGGCGGCCACGACGTCGACATTCATCCGGTTGCGCCGCGTCACCTCGTCGGCGATCGGGAGATGGCCGCGGGCCTCCAGCAGCAGCGCCTTCACGCCGCGATCGCGAAGACAGGCATCGAGGTAGGTGTTCGCGGCGGCAGCCAGGCGGTCTCGACCCGGCTTCAGATCGGCGATGACGGCCGCCACCTCCTCGAAGAGCACGTCGTGGAAGCGGCGGTGCAGTGCGACCAGATAGGACACCCGATCCGGAAAGTGGTGGAAGAACGTGCCTTTCGACACGCCCGCTGCGGCCACCACGGCGTTGACGCTGAGCCCCTCGAGCCCGAGGTCCTCGGCGAGCACCAACCCCGTCTCGATCAGGTTCGCACGTGTCTGCTGGGCCGCTGCCACCCGCTTGTTGGCCGTTTCCACGCTGCCCTCCCTTGCCAGGACGTCGACTCCGGCCTAGTGTAGTTGACCGACCGACCGGTCAATGAAAGGCCCCGATCGATGCCCACTCTGCACACGTCACTGGGAACCGTCTCCTACACCGACGAGGGTTCGGGTCCACCGATCCTGCTGTTACACGCGGCGCTTCACGATCACACCGACTTCGACACCGTACGCGCAGACCTCGGCCGGGGCCGCCGTGTGCTCACCCTCGATTGGCCGGGTCACGGCGAGTCTCCCCTGCCCCCGGCGCCCTTGCGCGCCGTTCAACTCGGCGATCTGCTGGTCGAATTCGCCGACCGTCTCGAGCTGGACAATCTCGTTGTCGTCGGGAACTCCGTCGGCGGATACGCCGCATGCCGGCTCGCGCTCCAGCGCGGAGAACGGGTTTCGGGTGTGGTCCTCGTCAACACCGGGGGCTTCACGCCGCACAGCGTCGCCACCCGCACGCTGTGCGCGGCGATGGCGCGCACAGCCGTCGTCAAAGCCGTGTTTCCGGTCTTCGTCCGCGCATACATGCGACCGAAGACCCCGACGGACAAGGCCGTCACCCGCCGTGTCGTCGACCGGGCGAAAACCGTCGATGGCGCGAAAACAGCTGCGGCACTGTGGAAGAGCTTCGTCGAGCCCGGGCACGACCTGCGGGTGCGTGCCGCCAAGATAGCCGCACCGGTACTGATCACGTGGGGCGCCAAGGATCCGACCGCCCCGATGCGTTGGGGCAGGAAAGTCGCCGAGGCCATTCCCGGGTCGACGTTCGAAGCGTTCCCGACGGGACACGTCGTATTCTCGTCCGAGCCGGCGGCCTGGCTCGGTTCGGTGCTGCCGTTCGTCGACGCCGCGCACGGCGTCCGGTCGGACGTCAGCCGTCGACAGTGACCCTGCCGCCCGCCGATCCGAAGCCCAGCCAGCTGTGCCGATTGCCCGCCCAGCACCAGCCGACCTTGGGGGCGTCGCGGTTCGCCTTGCCGTCGCGGCCCGTGCCGTTACTGATCCACAGCGCAGGGGTCCTGGCGTCCACGGCGCCCGACGGCTTGGTGAGCCGGGACCCGATCGTCATGAAGCAGTGCCCTCGCTCCAGCGCATCCGGCTGGTGCAGCAGCCAGTGCACGCCCTCGGTGAGCGTCAGCGGCGTCCGTCCAGCATCGACGATCCCGGGCAGCGCCTCGTCTGGACTCCAGTTGGCCATGTCGTCACCGCGATCGAGGTCGAAGACCAGATACAGCGGTGCGTCCGGCACCTCGGCCGCCGGGATCGGGGCGAAATCGTCGACATCGGTCATGTCGCTGACCACGAAACCCGGCTTGCCCGCCCGGCGCAGCAGGGGTGTCAGCCTCGACGCAGGCACGAGGTCGTGATGAACGGCCAGGATCGATCCAGACCCGACGGCGTCACGGGCCGCGGCCCGCACTCGATCGGCGGGCAAACCCGCGATCCGGTGAACTCCGAATTCGATCAGTCGTTCGGCCTGTTCAGGGACGCTAGGCAGGGTCGCGGCGAGGGTCGGCACCTGCCCACAACGAAGCGAACCCGGCGAGAAGTTCCTACGATTGACCGCCATGGCTGCGCCACGGGTCGACAACGCGCGCGGCGCGCTGCCTGCCACGCTCGTGGAACTAGCCGAACACCGGCTGCGCGACGCCATCCTCAGCGGGGCCCTGGCGCCCGGAGAGAAGGTCGTCGAGGAGCAACTCTGCGCCGACCTCGGAATCAGCAGGGCGCCACTGCGAGAGGCGTTGCGGTTGCTCGCCCAACAAGGTCTGGTGGAACACTTCCCGCGCCGGGGCTCGCGGGTGGCGGAATGGTCGCCCACGGACATCCTGCAGTTGTTCGCCCTGCGTCACGTACTGGAATGCCACGCCATCGAAACGGCGCTGCCGCTCGCGGATCCCGAAGAGGCCCTGCGGCCCGTACGCGCTGCGTTGGACGCCATGCGCACCGCGACCGACGAGTTGGATCGCGACGACGCGCATCGTGCGTTCCATGCCGCGGTCGTCGGGCTTGCGTGCAATCGGCAACTCGACATCGCACTCGAGCCGGTCTTGCTCAAACTGCAGTTGCCGATGGCGATCAACATGCGGGCTGAGGCGCACCACCGCGACGCACGAGACGGTCTCGACCGGCATCGGGCCATCGTGACCGCACTCGCGACCAACGACCAATCGGTCGTCATCACCGCACTGCGCGAGCACGGACAATTCGACTATCTCGGCGCGCGACTGCAGCGCTAACACAAACGACACACGGCTGACCCGAGATCGCCACGATTCTGTCGACAATCGACAGTCATGGCTGACGTCGTGCACGGCCCGTCCATCGGACCTTCGGTCGCCGAGATCCTCGCATCGCACGCATCCGGGACCGGTTGCCCGACCAAGACCGCCGCCCGGGTCGCCGACGCCATCGCCGCGCGCGGTGACGACGGCACCTGGTTATCCACCGTGCCGCGCGAACAGCTGCTCGCCGCTGCCGAGGAGATCGAAAAGCGTCCCGGCGCAAGGACTTTGCCTCTCTACGGGGTGCCCTTCGGGGTCAAGGACAGCATCGACGTCGAGGGAGTCGCGACCACGTTGGCGTGCCCCGACTACGCCTACGTCGCGACGGCAACGGCACCGGTGGTGCAGCGGCTGCTCGACGCAGGCGCGCTCTATGTCGGCAAACCAACCTCGACCAGTTCGCGACCGGACTGAACGGCACCCGCACCCCGTACACGATTCCGCGCAGTGTGTACGGCGGCGATTTGATCTCCGGCGGGTCGAGTTCGGGCTCGGCGCTGGCCGTTGCGTTGGGACAGGTGCCGTTCGCGGTCGCCACCGACACCGCGGGATCCGGACGAGTCCCGGCCGCGCTCAACGGCGTCGTCGGGTTCAAACCGTCGCGCGGTCTGATCAGCACGGTCGGCCTTGTCCCGGCTTGCAAGTCGCTGGACTGCATCAGCCTGATGGCGGGATCGATCGACGACATCGACCGCGTTTTCGACGTGGTGGCCGGACGCGACAACCGCGATGCCTGGTCGCGAGACCGGGGCCCGGGCTACCGCGGTGCGCCGATCCGCGTCGGATTGCCAGCAGCCGAAGATCTGGAATTCTTCGGCGACACGGTCATGCGCGATGCGCACATGTCGTTCCGGGCGCAGATGTCTCGCACCTGCACCGTCGTCGATGTTCCACTGGAGCCGTTTTTGGCGGCCGGCTCTCTGCTGTATCAAGGTCCGTGGGTCGCCGAACGTCTGGTGGAGTTCGGTGATTTCCTTGCTGCGCAACCGGATTCCATCCTCCCGGTGGTGCGGTCGATCCTGCAGGGCGGGCGGAAGTACACGGCGGTCGAGACATTCGCGGCGCTGCAGCGGCTGGCCGATCTCAAAGCCTCGGTGGCGCGGTTGTGGCAGTCGATGGACGTGCTGGTCCTGCCGACGGTCGGTACGACGTTCACCGTCGATGAGGTGCTCGAGGCGCCCATCGACTGCAACACGATGCTGGGCCACTACACCCATTTCGGGAATCTGCTCGATCTGCTCGGTGTCGCGATTCCGTTGGGGACCACACCGGACGGCCGTCCCTACAGCGCAATGCTGCTCGGCGCCGCCCAGACCGACGACACGGTTCTCCAACTCGCGGCGAGGCTGCTCGACGAACCGCGTGCACCGTCGTACTCCACATCCATCGATCCCGTCGCCGCCGAGGAGCACGTATGAGCCAGCCCGTAGAGGTCACCGCGGAACCGTCGCCGTTCGCGCTCATCGCCGGTAAGACGGCGCTGATCGTCATAGACATGCAACGGGACTTTCTGTTGCCCGGCGGTTTTGGGGAAAGTCTCGGCAACGATGTCGGCCAGTTGCAGAAGGTCGTACCACCACTGGCGACGTTGATCGCGGCGGCCCGGTCGGCGGGGATCATGGTGATCCACACCCGCGAGGGGCACCGCCCGGATCTGTCGGATTGTCCGCCGGCCAAATTGAACCGCGGAGCGCCGTCCAAGCGGATCGGCGACCCGGGCACGTACGGGCGCATCCTTATTCGCGGCGAATACGGCCACGACATCGTCGACGAGCTCGCCCCCATCGACGGTGAGCTTGTCATCGACAAGCCGGGTAAGGGTGCGTTCTACGCCACCGACTTGCAGGACGCGCTCGCGGGAGCGGGTATCACGCAGTTGCTGATCACCGGGGTCACCACCGAGGTCTGCGTGCACACCACCACCCGAGAGGCCAACGACCGCGGCTACGAGTGTCTCGTCGTATCCGATTGTGTGGGTTCGTATTTCCCCGAATTTCAGCGAGTCGGCCTGGAAATGATCAAGGCCCAGGGCGGCATCTTCGGCTGGGTTGCCGACACCGCCGCGATTGTTCCGGCATTGCAAACACTGACCGCCACGGCCGCCTGAAGGGATCCGACATGAGCACCGACGTAACCAACCCCCTTGCCGACCCATCGGTCGATCCGCCCCAGAAGTCGTCGATCCCGTGGTGGACCCGTGGCGACCTCAACGCATTCTTCGGACTCGGATTCAACATCCTGGTCAATGTCCTGACCCTGACCGCGCTGATGATCGGGGTGATCGCTGTACCGGCAGGCGACGTGCTGGGCACCGTTCTGCCGGCGCTGGGCGTCGCGCTGATCCTGGGAAACCTGTACTACACGTTCCTCGCGCGCCGACTTGCCCGGCGGGAGAACAGAACCGACGTCACCGCGCTCCCCTACGGGCCCAGTGTGCCGCACATGTTCATCGTGATCTTCGTCGTGATGCTGCCGGTGTACCTGAACACCGACGACCCGCTACAGGCCTGGCAGGCCGGGTTGGCGTGGGCCTTCCTGATCGGTGTGATCGTGATGATCGGTGCGTTCGTCGGCCCCTACATCCGCAAACTGACGCCCCGGGCCGCGATGCTCGGCACGCTGGCCGGCATCTCGATCACGTTCATCTCGATGCGGCCCGCCGCGCAGATGTGGGAGGTGGCGTGGATCGGTCTTCCGGTGCTCGCCATCATCCTGATCGGCTTCTTCACCGACGTGAAGTTGCCCGGCAACATCCCGGTGGGACTGGTCGCGCTGTTGGTGGGAACGGCGATCGGATGGGCCGGCGGCTACATGTCAGCACCGGACGTCGGGCAGGCGGTTTCCGATATCGCGATCGGCATACCGGACCTGCGAGTCGACATGCTGTTCAACGGCCTCGCCGACCTCGCGCCGCTCCTCGGGACCGCAATCCCGTTGGGCGTCTACAACTTCACCGAAGCGATGAGCAACGTGGAAAGCGCTGCGGCCGCGGGCGACAACTACAACCTGCGCAGCGTGCTACTGGCCGACGGCGCCGGCGCAGTCGTCGGATCGGCGTTCGGCTCACCGTTCCCGCCAGCGGTCTACATCGGACACCCAGGATGGAAGGACGCAGGCGGCCGGGCCGGCTACTCACTGGCCAGCGGCATCGTGATCGGTGTGCTCTGCTTCGTCGGCCTGTTCGGTGTCCTCGACGCACTGCTGCCGGTCCCCGCGATCGTGCCGATTCTGCTCTACATCGGTCTGCTCATCGGGGCGCAGGCGTTTCAGGCGGTACCTCGGCTGCACGCCATAGCCGTGGTCGCCGCGATTCTGCCGAACCTCGCGCAATGGGCCCACGGCCTCATCGACAATGCGTTGAACGCGGCCGGTACCTCGGCGGCCGAGGTAGGTATGGACGCGCTCAACGGCGCGGGCGTCGTCTACGAAGGACTCAAGACCCTGGGCGAAGGCGCGGTGCTCGTCGGCCTGATCCTCGGCACCATGGTGACGTTCATCCTCGAGAAGAAGTTCCGCTACGCCGCCATCGCCTCGGCGGTCGGAGCGGTGCTGTCGTTCATCGGGCTCATACACGCACCCGAGGTGTCATGGGCCGCCAGCCCGGCGGTCGCGCTCGGATACGTGTTGTTCGGCGTCGTCTGCGTCGCGTACGCATTTCTGCCGGGCGCCAGGGAGCCGGTCGAGGTCGACGAATCCGACACAGTGGCGGGCCACTGATCCGACACAGTGGCGGGCTACTCCTCGGGCAGATTGTCTGCGATGAGCGTCGCCTGCTGCATCGCAATGTCCTGCGCTTGTTCCGGCGGAACCGGGTCGTTCGGTGCGCTCTCGAAGTTCATCGACACCAAGGCTTTGCCCTGGGTGAACAGAAGTACGGTCACCGCTTTGCTGCCGTCAGGTGAGGTACCGATCGCCATGACACCCTGGTCGCCAACCTCGACCGGTGCGGGCGCACCGGTGACCACGGTGTTCATCGTGGCCGAGTTGCTCTGAAAATTCGACTCGGCGGCTGCGACATCGGGAAAGACGAGGATGGTGTCGATGATCTGCCGGTGGCCTTCAGGACTCGAATAGACCTGCGCCGCGCCGGGGTTCCCGCCCGGGTTCAACTGCACACCACCCGGAGTGGCGATGTCAGGACCGATATCGGTCGGCGGAAGGAGTAGTGAGCCGTAATCGCTCGGCTCCGCGGCGGGCGTGCTGGCCTCCGCCGAGGTGGACTCCTCCGAGGTAGTGGCCTCGGCGGATGTGGTCGTGGACGTCGCAGAAGTCGACGACTCCGACGCCGAGTCGTCCGACTTGCTGCAGCCGGCGGCGACCCCGATGATCAGCGCCGCGACGGCCAAGCTCGTCGCCGACGAACGTGCGATATCCATGGAATTCCTCTCGGAGGCAGAAACGGCCAAGACTGACCGGCGGATATAGATCTACAGCACCGTCAATAAATTCGCTATCCCGATCGCGAAATCAACTCCCGCGTGTCGAGTGCACTCGCAGCGGTGTCATTGCATGTAACACCGAGTTTTGAGGCCGACGTCACGTCGGCACGCCAGGGTGTGTTAGCTAACCTAGATTTTCGTAGTCAGTTGTCCATGAAATAACCTAGGCTCGATCCGTGGCCACCCGCACCCAAAGCGCCGACCCGCGCGCCGAGCGCGTACGAGCCAAGTTGATCGACGCGGCATTCGCGCTGGCCCATGAACGCCCGGTCGATCAGCTCACCGTCGGCGATCTCGTGGCACGGGCCGGCGTCAGCAGGCAGGTCTTCTACCGGCACTTCGCCGACCGCGACGACGCGGTCGCCACAGCGTTCGTCATCGCCTTCGCGGCCGCGACCGCCCATGTGGACGACGAACCGAGATCCCGGATTCTGCGGGTCTTCGGGCTCGCCGCCGAACACCGCGCGATGTACCGCAACGTCGTGCCCAGTCCGGTGGCCCAGAAGGTGGTCGCCGCGTTCCGCGGCGAACTCCTCCCGGCATGTGAGGAGTTGGCCGCCCGAGCCCTACCCGTCGTCGGAGCCGCCGCGGGCCTCGAACCCGGAGCGGTCAGCCGCTTCTTGGTGGGTGGATTCCAGGAGGTACTGCGGTCATGGATGGAAGACCCCAGCGAATCGGGCCAAGCCGTTGATCTCCTCGGCCGGGTGACCGTAGCGCTCGACACCGTCGACGCGCTGCTTTCCCGCCCGCACTTCACGACCTGAACAGAAAGGATCCACCGTGGGCAAGCACCACGCTCCCCTCGTCGGGAGAATCGATATTCAGCCTTCGCGCAGGGACATTCGCAACATGGCAGTGGTCATGGCGGCGCTCGCGGTGTTCGTCATCGCGATGATCGCCAGCTACTCGGGCGCCTTCGCCAAACCGACGCTGCACCACCTGAACATCGCCATTGCAGCACCACAGCAACTCGTGGACGGGGTCCGCGGGCAGGACGCGCTCGGCGTCACGCAGGTGGTCGACGCGGCCGCGGCACGCGATCAGGTCTTCCAGCGCAAGACAGACGCGGCATTCGTCGTCGACGCGCCCGGCCACCTGGACATCTATGTGGCCGGTGGCGGCGGCCGAAGCGTCGCGGCCGCCGCCGAGACGGTCGGACGTGGCATCGCCGCCGAGGCCGGGCTGACGGCAGATGTCACCGACGTCGCCCCGACCAACGCGGCCGACCCGCAGGGCACCGTCGTGTTCTACGCCGTCATCTTCCTGTCGATCGGCGCCTCGGTGGGCGCCACGATCTTCGGGCGAATGATGGGCAACGTGCACAAGCCGTCCACATTTGCTTGGCGCACATTGAGTCTCGTTGCGTACTCGCTGGTGCTGGCAGGTGGTGTGACCCTGTATGTCGACGTGATCCTCGGCGCGCTCACCGGACACACCTGGCAGGTGTTCGGCGCGCTCTTCGTCTACGCGATGGCGGTCGCGGGAGCGGTGACCGGCGTTGCGGCAGCGTTCGGCACCGTGGCCTCTGCGGCACTCACGGCGTTCCTCGTGATCATCGGCAACGCCGCCGCGGCAGGCCCTGTCGGCAAGCCACTGTTGTCCGGCTTCTACACGACGTTCAACGCGATCGTGCCCCAAGGCTCCGGCGTCGCGCTGCTGCGCAGTGTCGAGTACTTCGGCACGAACGGTGCAGCGAGCTCGCTCGCCACCCTGCTCGCCTGGGCTGCGGCCGGATGCGTGCTGGCCATTGGCGCCGCCATGATCCGATCCGGCACGTTTCGCAACGCCTGACGTCCGTGCCCGGTACGCGGGCCTCCTGACTGATCGCCAATCCGTAAGCTTCTTGATTGTGGCCATCGACGACCATGATCTTGAACGCCTGGGCCGTTGTGTCGAACTCGCGCGCGAAGCACTCGAAGACGGTGACCAGCCGTTCGGGTCGATCCTCGTCGATGCCGACGGTCGGATCCGATTCGAGGACCGCAACCGCGTCAAGGACGGTGACCACACCCGCCACCCCGAATTCGCGATTGCGCGGTGGGCCGTCGAGAAGCTCTCCCCCGCCGAACGGATCACCGCGACGGTGTACACCTCCGGCGAGCACTGCCCGATGTGCGCGGCGGCGCACGCGTGGGTCGGCTTGGGCCGCATCGTCTATGCGACATCGTCGGAACAGTTGACCCAGTGGCTGGCCGAGTGGGGTGCGACACCGCCGCCGGTGGCGCCGCTCCCCATCACCGCCGTCGCACCGCACGTCGAGGTGGACGGCCCGGCGGCCGAATACGCGGATGAGATGAAGGCACTCTACGAAGCGAAGTTCCGGCCTTGACAGGGTCTTCGGGCGGGCGCTCATCCGCAATGGAACCGGCCTGGGTGGAGCACGCGATCTGGTGGCAGGTCTACCCGTTGGGCTTCGTCGGGGCGTACCCGGCCGGCATACCCCCGGCCGCCACTGAGCATCGACTGCGCCGCGTGGTCGAATGGCTGGATCACGTCATCGGCCTCGGCGCCTCGGGGCTGGCGCTCGGTCCGATATTCGCCTCGCGCACCCACGGCTACGACACCACCGACCATTACCGGATCGATCCCCGCCTCGGCGACGACGGCGACTTCGATCACCTGATCGCCGAGGCGCGCAGCCGCGGTCTGCGCGTGTTGCTCGACGGCGTCTTCAACCACGTAGGTACCGAATTCGCCAATACCTCGTGGTTCCGCAAGCAGCGCAACGGTTCTGGGTTCGACACGTTCGAAGGCCACGGCGACTTGATCGCGCTCGATCACGACAACCCAGAAGTCGTCGACTACACCGTCGACGTCATGTCGCACTGGCTGGGCCGCGGCGCCGACGGCTGGCGGTTGGATGCCGCCTACGCCGTCCCCGACCGGTTCTGGGCGCAGGTGCTTCCCCGCGTTCGGTCGGCCTTCCCCGAGGCGTGGTTCGTCGGGGAAGTCATTCACGGCGACTACTCGGCGCGGGTGCGTGACGCGGGCTTCGACTCCGTGACGCAGTACGAACTGTGGAAAGCGATCTGGAGCGGCCTAAACGACGGGAACTTTCACGAGATCGACTGGGCGCTGGTACGACACAGCGAATTCCTCGACGCCTTCGTGCCGATGACGTTCGTCGGCAATCACGACGTGACCCGCATCGCCAGCCGGTTGGAGAACACCAAACACCTGGCACACGCGCTCGTCCTCCTGCTGACTACCGGAGGCACGCCGAGCATCTACGCGGGCGACGAGTTCGCCTACCGCGGAATCAAAGAGGAGCGATTCGGCGGCGATGATGCGGTGCGACCCGAATTCAGTTCTCCGCCAGACGGTGTCGACCAACATGGTCGGGACGAGTTCCGACTGCACCAATACCTGATCGGATTACGCAGACGACATCCGTGGCTGCACACCGCGCGCACGTCGCCGCTGCAACTGACCAACCGGCAGTACGTGTACCAGACGCGCAACGGTGCCGACGCGCTTGTCGTCGCGCTCAATATCGGCGACGAGCCGCTGTCCGCCTCCCTGCCGCAGCTGGGCTTCGACCATGGCATCATTCTCGCCGGGTCGGGGGCACCACCACAGGACGTCGTTTCTCAGGTGGATGTCGAGCCGCACGGCTGGTTGATCATCTCGCCAGCTGCTCGGCAGTGAGCTCATCCTCCACACCGTCGTAGAGCCGATCCAGCACGGCACGAAAGTCGGCTTGCACTTCGGCGGACTCGGCGGCTCGGGCGAACAACGTCATCGACGACCGCACCTTCATGTTGTCGGGCCAGCCGAAGATGTCGTCGGCCGAGGCGCCCTGGATGCCGGCTACGACACGCGCACATTCTCGCAGCCGGGGGCCGAGCACCGGGTGATCGAGATACGCCCTGGCCTCGTCCAGTGAGGTGATGCTGTACCGGATCGCCGTCGGGCTGCGCCCGAGACCCTGTAGTTGGGGAAAGACGAACCAGATCCAGTGGCTGCGTTTGCGGCCGCTGCGCAGTTCATCCAGGGCCGTCGCATACGCACGGTGCTGGGCATCGACAAAGCGTTGCAGGTCGAATGGATCCGCTGCTTCCGATGACAACAATTTGTCTACAGCCCCCTCTTCGGCAAGTTTTGCAGGATAGTGTTTGCGATTCAATGACGACATCGAATGATCCGGAATCGTCGACGACGGCTGAGCCGGTCAAGAAATCCAGAAATTTTCGACTACCCGTCGCGTCGAGGGTCAGCATTCAGTCGAAGCTCTTGATGATGCTTCTCATCACCAGCGTCCTGTCGGCGGCCGTGGTCGGTGCGATCGGATACCAGTCGGGCAGGTCGTCGCTGCGCGAGTCGGTGTTCGACCGCCTCACCGAGATCCGCCAGTCGCAGAGCCGCCAGCTGCGAGAAGGCATCGGAGACCTGAAGGACTCCCTCGTCGTCTACTCGCGGGGAGCCACGTCGACGCAGGCCGTCCAAGCCTTCACGGCCGGCTTCGATCAACTCAACGCCGCGAATATCAGCGTGGCCCAACAGCAGTCCATCGTCGACTACTACACCAACCAGTTCGCACCGACGAAGAAGAAGGCCGGCGAGGAGGTCGACGTCGAGGCGGTGCTGCCGGACACGAATGCTCAGCGCTACCTCCAGGCGTACTACACCGCACCGTTCTCGGATTGGGACAAGGCGATCGCGTTCGACGATGCCGGCGACGGGAGTGCATGGTCGGCGGCCAACGCCCGCTACAACGACTTCTACCGGGAGATCGTCACGCGGTTCGAGTTCGAGGACGCGTTGCTGTTCGACACCCGGGGCAACATCGTCTACACCGCCTACAAGGGCGTCGATCTGGGCACCAACATCTTCAGCGGCCCCTTCAAGGGCGGTCCCCTGGCCGCCGCCTACCAGGAGGCGCTCGATTCGAACACCGTGGACTACGTCGGCCTGACCGACTTCGGGGAGTACGAACCGGCCGACGAGCCGACCGCATGGTTCCTGTCGCCGGTCGGCCCCCAGGGCCGGGTAGACGGGGTGCTGGCCCTGCAGTTCCCGATCTCCAAGGTGAACCGCCTGATGACGATGGACCGCAAGTGGCAAGAGTCCGGCATGGGCGAGACGGGCGAGACGTTCATCGTCGGCGACGACGACTTGATGCGGTCGGATTCGCGCCTGTTCATCGAGGACCCCGAAGCATACAAACGCGACGTCGTCGAGGCGGGCACTCCACCGGACATCGCCCAGGAGGCGATCGACCGGGGCGGCACGACGCTGATACAGCCCGTGCCCACGGACGCCACCAAACTCGCACAGCGGGGACAATCGGGCACACTGATCGCCCAGGACTATCTCGGCAAAGAGACGTTGCAGGCCTACGCCCCCGCCGATCTCGAGGGCTTGCGGTGGAACGTGATCGCCAAGATCGACACATCGGAGGCGTTCGCCCCGGTATCCGCGTTCACCCGCACACTGGTGCTGTCGACGGTCGTGATCATCTTCGTCGTCTGTCTTGCCGCGATGCTGCTTGCCCGATTGTTCGTGCGACCCATCCGCCGGCTCGAAACCGGTGCCCAGAAGATCAGTTCGGGCGACTACAACATCAACCTCCCGGTGCATTCGCGCGACGAGTTCGGTGATCTCACCGTCGCCTTCAACGATATGAGCCGCAACCTGGCCATCAAGGAGGATTTGCTCGCCGAGCAACGCCGGGAGAACGACCGGCTGATGCTGTCCCTGATGCCGGAGCCGGTCGTTCAGCGGTACCGGGAGGGCGAGGAGACCATCGCCCAGGACCACAATGACGTCACGGTGATCTTCGCCGACGTCGTCGGGCTCGACGCCCTGTCACGTGATCTGAACTCCGACGAGCTCCTCACGATCGTCAACAAGCTGACACGCCAATTCGATGCCGCGGCAGAGAATCTCGGTGTCGAGCAGGTACGCACCCTGCACAACGGTTACCTCGCCAGTTGCGGGCTGAGTGTGCCCCGACTCGACAACGTCAGGCGCACTGTCGATTTCGCTATCGAGATGCAGCGAATCATCGAAAGATTCAACGCCGAGACCGGACACGACCTCAGCCTGCGGGCCGGCATCGACACCGGCACGGTCACCAGCGGCCTGGTGGCGCGGTCCACTCTCGCCTATGACATGTGGGGGTCGGCGGTGAACCTCGCCTATCAGGTGCAGAGCGGCTCGCCACAACCCGGCGTGTACGTCACCTCGGCCGTTTACGACACGATGCGCGACAGCCGCAAGTTCGAATCCGCGGGCGTGATCACCGTCGATGGTGAAGAACAACCTGTCTGGCGGTTGGCGCATCAATGACCAGCATTTTCGATTCGGAGTGGTTTTACTGGGCCATCGCGGTTGCCATCGGCTTCCCCGTATGCCTGGTGCTCCTGACCGAGTTACACAATGCGCTGCTGCGCCGCAACAACGCACTTGCCCGCCCGGTGCATCTGGTGCGCAACTATATTCTGCCCCTCGGTGCGTTGCTGATCCTGCTGGTGCAGGCCATCCAGATCAACGGAGAAGCGACGCCGGTGCGCGTCGTCGCCACCGTCTTCGGTTTCGTCGTCCTGGTCCTGCTGTTGTCCGGCCTCAACGCGACGATGTTCCAGGGCGCTCCGGAGGGCAGTTGGCGCAAGCGAATTCCGTCGATTTTCCTCGACGTGGCCCGGTTCGCGGTGATCGCCGTCGGCGTCGGCATCATGCTCGCTTACATCTGGGGCGCCAACGTCGGCGGCCTGTTCACGGCGCTGGGCGTGTCGTCGATCGTCCTCGGCCTTGCACTGCAGAATTCGGTTGGACAGATAATCTCGGGGTTGCTCTTGTTGTTCGAGCAGCCGTTTCAATTGGGTGATTGGATCGACGCTCCGACCGCGCGGGGCCGGGTGGTCGAAGTCAACTGGCGCGCAACGCATATCGACACCGGCAGCGGCATGATGATCATGCCCAACTCGGCCTTGGCCGCGGCGTCGTTCAAGAACTTCAGCCGGCCTGCGGGCACCCACGCCTTGAGCGTCACCACCACCTTTTCGGTCGACGATCCGCCCGATGACGTCATCGCCATGCTCAACCGGGTGGCCGCCATGCTGCCGCAACTGCGACCGGGCGCGACGCCGTCCAGCGTTCGATCCGGCGCGATGGAGTACAGCACTGGAGTACCGGTGCGCTCCCCTGCCGACGACTTCGCCGCCAAATCACAGTTCATGCGCTGGGTTTGGTACGCATCGCGACGAGCCGGTCTCCATCTCGACGAGGCCGAGGACGAGTTCGCGACCACCGAGCGGGTGCAGACATCGTTGCGGATCATCGCACCCACCCTGCGGCTGAGTCCGGAGGACCAAGAGGACCTGGTGACACGAGTGCGCCTTACCCGGTACGGCGCCGACGAGTACCTCCAGTACTCCGGTCAGGTACCCAAGCGAATGACGTTCATCGTCAACGGGAGGGTTCGACTCGCGGTGACCGACGATACCGGTGGGATCGTGCCGGTGCGGACGCTCGAATCGGGCGACTTCCTCGGCCAGACGGCCCTGACCCTCGAACCGGTCACCGCTGCCGCATATGCGCTCGAGGAAGTGACCGTGCTGCGGTTCGACCGCGACGTCATCGAGGACCTGGTATCGAAAAAGCCGGTGCTGCTGCAGGACTTCGGTCGGGCGATCGAAGAACGGCGCGAGAGCCTGCGGCGGGCCCTGGCCGCCGCGCAGGACTGAGCTCTGCGATGAAGCGCCGACTGCCGCGACCACGTGAGCTGGCACCGCTGCTGCAATTCCGTAAGCCGGACCTGAACGTCACGCGCCGCCGTCTCGACAGCGCGCTGACGATCGAGGACCTGCGCCGTATCGCCAAACGTCGCACGCCGAAGGCGGCGTTCGACTACACCGACGGTGCCGCCGAGGAGGAGTTGTCACTGGCGCGGGCGCGACAAGCGTTCCGCGACATCGAATTCCACCCGACCATCCTGCGCGACGTCGCCAAAGTCGACACCGGCGCGACCGTACTCGGCGACCGCGTTGCCCAGCCGTTCGGGATCGCGCCCACCGGATTCACCAGGTTGATGCATACCGAGGGTGAGATCGCCGGCGCACACGCCGCCGCCCGTGCGGGCATCCCGTTCTCGTTGTCCACCTTGGGCACCACCTCCATTGAACAGGTCAAAGCTGCAAACCCACACGGACGCAACTGGTTCCAGCTGTACATGTGGAAGGACCGGGACCGGTCGATGGCGCTGGTCGAGCGGGCCGCAGCGGCGGGATTCGACACGCTGCTCGTGACGGTGGACGTTCCCGTCGCGGGGGCCCGCCTCCGCGACACTCGCAACGGTATGTCGATTCCGCCGGCGCTGACGCTGCGTACGGTCCTGGACGCGATACCGCACCCCCGCTGGTGGTTCGACCTGCTGACCACCGAACCATTGTCGTTCGCATCGCTGGACCGATGGCCCGGCACGGTCGCCCAGTACCTGGACAGCATGTTCGATCCGACGGTGACATTCGACGATCTGGCCTGGATCAAGTCGCAGTGGCCGAACAAGTTGGTGGTCAAGGGGATTCAGACCCTCGAGGACGCCAGATCGGTCGTCGACCTCGGTGCCGACGGGATCCTGCTGTCAAACCACGGCGGCCGTCAACTGGACCGCGCGCCCGTCCCCTTCCATTTGTTGCCACGCGTGGC
Organism: Mycobacterium sp. 29Ha; assembly: GCF_032883055.1. Taxonomy (NCBI): domain Bacteria; kingdom Bacillati; phylum Actinomycetota; class Actinomycetes; order Mycobacteriales; family Mycobacteriaceae; genus Mycobacterium; species Mycobacterium sp. 29Ha. The sequence goes on along the minus strand of NZ_JAMQTI010000009.1, from coordinate 204,204 downwards.
CGCGGAGCTCGGACGCGACACCGAGGTTTTGCTGGACACCGGCATCATGTCCGGCGCTGACGTCGTGGCGGCCATCGCGCTGGGCGCGCGGTTCACCTTGGTCGGTCGCGCCTATCTATACGGTCTGATGGCCGGCGGCGAGGCGGGCGTCGACCGCGCCATCGAGATCCTGTCAGGGCAGGTCAGCCGCACCATGGCGCTGCTCGGGGTGACGTCCCTCGCCGAATTGGAACCGCGCCACGTAACACAGCTGCACCGACTGAGACCCGGCTTGTCGTAACCGCTCGCTAATTCACTCCAGTCACAGTATTCACACAGGCCACAGCACAAATCGGCGATTGCTGAGTCCTCGCCGAGTCGGAATCGTTAGCCAACCGCGATATCGCAACCGAGTGTTGAGCATCCGAACTCGCCCGGCCCACGTGTTTCATTACGCAGGCAGAGCAATGGCAAAGGCTTTGCGCCAGGTGATGAAAGGTGGGTTGGTTGCCGTTATGAAGGTCTTTGAGAGGTTTCGGAGTAAGTGGTTCCGCAGGCTGGCGGTGAGCGCCGTTGCGGCGGCGACTCTGCCCGGGCTGATCGGCTTCGTCGGGGGTTCGGCGACAGCTGGTGCGTTCTCCCGGCCGGGTCTGCCGGTCGAGTATCTGGATGTGTTCTCCCCGTCGATGAACCGCAACATCCGCGTGCAGTTCCAGGGCGGAGGTCCGCATGCGGTGTACCTGCTCGACGGACTGCGGGCGCAGGACGATTTCAACGGCTGGGACATCAACACCCCGGCCTTCGAGTGGTACTACCAGTCGGGTCTGTCGACAGTCATGCCCGTCGGTGGCATGTCGAGCTTCTACACCGACTGGTATCAGCCGTCACGGGGTAACGGCCAGGATTACACCTACAAGTGGGAGACGTTCCTGACGAACGAGCTGCCCGCTTGGCTGGAGGCCAACAAGGGTGTCTCGCAGCTCGGCAACGCGGTGGTCGGCATTTCCATGGCCGGCGCCACGGCGCTGACGTACTCGATCTATCACCCGCAGAAGTTCATCTACGCCGCATCGCTGTCGGGCTTCCTGAATCCGTCCGAGGGCTGGTGGCCGATGTTGATCGGGCTGGCGATGAACGACGCGGGCGGCTACAACGCCGAGAGCATGTGGGGTCCGTCCTCGGATCCGGCGTGGAAGCGGAACGACCCGATGGTCAACATCAATCAGCTGGTCGCCAACAACACCAGGGTCTGGATCTACTGCGGCTCCGGTACGCCGTCGGACCTGGATACCAGCGGTGGCGGCGGCAACATGATGGCCGCGCAGTTCCTCGAGGGACTGACGCTGCGCACCAACGTCAGCTTCAAGGACAACTACGTCGCGGCTGGCGGCACCAACGGTGTGTTCAACTTCCCGCAGCAGGGCACGCACAGCTGGGGCTACTGGGGCCAGCAGCTCGAGATGATGAAGCCCGATATCCAGCGGGTGCTGGGGGCGCAAGCCACCGCATAAGTTCCACCCACTACAGGGAGCCTGCCGTAACCCCCGAACGGCAGGCTCCCTGGCATTTGTGCGTGATCTGCACCCGATCTGTCAGATCGCGGGCTTCGTCGGCTGCAGCACGGTATCGGCCACCGCCTCGGCCCGCAGGTGTTCGAAGCTCTGGTAGTCGGGGTCGTTGACCATGTCGACGAAATGCTTACGGCTGGGATACCGCACCAGGACCACCATGTCCCAGTCGTCTCCCCCAACGGCGACCAACGGCACGTCGCCCGTGCCGCCGTAGACGATCGTGACGCCGTAGCGCTCTTTGACGCCGGACGCGACGAACTGCTCCATGTACTCCGTATACCTGTCGGCGCCGTCGGCGGCGAAGCGCAGCAGGTTGAGCATCACCACGGGACCGTTTGGGTCCGCGGCGACAAAGCGCTGAAGCGATGAGGGATCTAGGCCAGGCATGCGTTCACTCCTTGAGTCGACAACTTACTTGCTGTACGTCACGTAAGTTAGTTCGTGCCTCTGACAAGTTCTGCAGGTGACACCATGGCGGTCATGCGTAAGCGGCGCACGCAGGTGCAACGACGTGGTGAGACTCAGCGTCGGGTACTCGACGCTGCCACGGAGCTCGTCGCCGCTCGCGGATCGCGCGCCGTCTCGCTGGCAGCTGTCGGGGCGGCCGCGGGCTACAGCCGCGGCATCGTCAACCACCACTTCGGCACCAAGACGCGCTTGCTCGAGGCGCTCATCCGGCACACCCAGCAGTTCGATGTCCCCGACGATGCGCCGACCGGATTGGGACGGCTGACAGCCTTCATCGCGGCCTATCTCGGCGGGATGTGGGATCGGACGCCGCGCTCGGAGGCGTTCCTCAGGCTGTGGGCGGAGGCCGCGGGAGCAGAACCGGCGCTGGCACCACTGTTCATCGAGCGGGACGCGGCGTTCAAAGCGTCGGTTGCGCAATATATCCGGGACGGTCAGGCCGACGGCTCCATCCGTGGCGATGCTCGCCCTGACACGGCCGCCCTGGCGATCATTGGCCAATTGCGTGGCGCGGCGATGCTCGCGTTCTCGACAGCGCGCGACGTGCCGATTGCCGACCTCACCAAGGAGGTCCTACGGCTCGTCGAACAAGGTCTGGCGGCGCGCTGACTGCGGTGCCGGTATTGAGATGGCCACACCGGTGACCGCTGTGACTAACCCTGAACGGTCGGCCGGATGGTGATCTCCCCGATCTCGACGTCGTGGGGCTGCTCGATCGCGAACGCGATGGCCCTGGCGACCGCTTCAGGCGCAAGGCCGAATGCGTCCATGCTGGAACGTATCTGGGCCCGGATCGCGGGGTCGTCAATCGTGCTGTCGAGCTCGGTCGACACGAATCCCGGGTTGATCGATGTGGTTCGGACGACGCCATCGGTGGACTCCGCACGAAGCGCCTCCATCACCGTGCGAACCGCATTCTTGGTTGCCGCATAGATCCCCATGGTCGGCGTGATCTTCAGCCCCGCCGTCGACACCGTCGTCACGACGTGGCCTCTGCCCTGCCGTTGGAAAACCGGCATCGCTGCCGCGATGCCGTACAGCACACCGTTCACGTTGACGTCGATCATGGCCGCCCAGCCGTCGACGTTGCCGTCTGCGATCGGCCCGAGATCGCTGATGCCTGCGTTGTTCACGAGCACATCAAGCCGGCCGAACCTGTCGATCGCCGTTTGCACGAGGCGTTCGAGATCGTTTCGGCGCGTCACGTCCGTCGCTACCGTGACGATCTCGGCGCAACCGAGGTCGCGGGCGATCCGATCGAGGCGGTCCGTGCGGCGGGCGCCGAGGACCAGCGCAGCGCCACGCGATCCGAGGAGGCGGGCGGTGGCCTCTCCGATGCCACTGCTTGCGCCGGTGATGGCGATTACTTTTCTCGGGCTCGGGTTGGTCATACCCAGCTACGACGGTGGCGCGAGATGCGCTATTCCCTGGACGAACGTCGGCAGGGACGGTGCGGGAACAAACCCGCCCCTCCCAAGGTTGAGTCGATCTGACTGAACTTTGGAGGAACCATGGCTGAAGCCAAATCAGTGCCGGTGCTGTTCCTGACCGAATCGATCGTGCTGCCGGGAATGGTCGTGCCGATCGAGCTGGACGACGCGGCCCGTGCCGCCGTCGACGCAGCACAGGCGAGCGAGTCCGGTGAGCTACTCATCGCGCCTCGCCTGGAGGACCGGTACGCCACGCACGGCGTGCTGGCATCGATCGTGCAGGTCGGCCGCATTGCGGGTGGCAGTGGTACCGCGGCGGTGGTGCGCGGCACCAAGCGGGCTCACATCGGCGCGGGCGCCAACGGCCCCGGCGCCGCGTTGTGGGTCGAGGTGACCGAGGTCGAAGAGGTCGAACCGACCGACGATGTCCGCGCGCTGGCCGCCGAGTACAAGAAGCTGCTGCTGGCGATGCTGCAGCGCCGCGAGGCCTGGCAGATCATCGACTTCGTGAACCAGCTCACCGATCCGTCGGCGTTGGCCGACACGGCCGGCTACGCGTCGTACCTGACTCAGGTGCAGAAACGTCAGCTGCTGGAGACCCCCGATGTCGCTGAGCGGCTGAAGGCGCTCATCGAGTGGACCGGCGATCATCTGGCCGAGGTCGAGGTCACCGACAAGATCGCCGACGACGTGCGCGAAGGCATGGAGAAGACACAGAAGGAGTTCCTGCTGCGTCAGCAACTCAACGCCATCCGCAAGGAGCTGGGCGAGGGTGAACCCGATGGGTCCGACGACTACCGCGGCCGCATCGAGGCCGCCGATTTGCCCGAGAAGGTCCGCGAAGCCGCGCTGCGCGAGGTTGGCAAGCTGGAACGCTCCAGCGAGCAGAGTCCCGAGGGTGGCTGGATCCGGACCTGGTTGGACACCGTGCTGGACCTGCCGTGGAACGTCACGACCGAGGACTCCACCGACCTGAAGTCGGCACGGGAGATCCTCGACGCCGACCACCACGGTTTGGAGGACGTCAAGGACCGCATCGTCGAGTACCTGGCGGTTCGCGCTCGACGCGCACAGCGAGGGATGGCCGTCGTCGGTGGTCGCGGTTCCGGCGCCGTCATGGTGCTGGCCGGGCCCCCCGGTGTCGGTAAGACATCGCTCGGTGAGAGCGTGGCGCGGGCGTTGGGCCGCAAGTTCGTTCGCGTCGCCCTCGGTGGCGTGCGCGACGAGGCCGAGATCCGTGGCCACCGTCGCACCTACGTCGGTGCACTGCCCGGCCGGATCGTGCGCGCGATCGGCGAGGCGGGATCGATGAACCCCGTCGTGCTGCTCGACGAGATCGACAAGGTCGGCTCCGACTATCGCGGCGATCCGTCTGCCGCCCTGCTCGAGGTGCTGGACCCGGCGCAGAACCACACGTTCCGCGACCACTACCTGGAGCTGGATCTGGACTTGTCGGACGTCGTGTTCCTGGCGACGGCCAACGTGATCGAGAACATCCCGTCGGCCCTGCTGGACCGGATGGAGCTGATCCAAATCGACGGCTACACCGAGGACGACAAGGTCGCCATCGCACGGGACTTCCTGCTGCCCCGGCAGCGCGAGCGTGCGGCGCTGACCGAAGCCGAGGTGACGGTGACCGAGGACGCGTTGCGCAAGATCGCGGCCGACTACACCCGCGAGCCGGGCGTGCGGCAGTTCGAGCGTCTGCTGGCCAAGGCGTTGCGCAAGGCGACAACGAAGTTGGCCGAAGCCGACGATGCACCGCTGACGATCGACGAGCCGGATCTCGTCGACTACCTGGGTCGCCCGCGCTTCCTGCCGGAAGCCGCGGAACGCACGGCGGTGCCCGGTGTGGCCACCGGGCTGGCGGTCACGGGACTGGGCGGCGATGTGCTCTACATCGAAGCCGGGGCGACCGACGGCGAGGCTGGGCTGCAGCTGACCGGTCAGCTCGGTGACGTGATGAAGGAGTCCGCGCAGATCGCGCTGTCCTATGTGCGGGCACACGCCGAGCAGCTGGGTGTGGACCCGAAGTCTCTGGACCGCAGGATCCATGTGCACGTGCCCGCGGGCGCGGTGCCCAAGGACGGTCCATCGGCCGGCGTGACGATGGTGACGGCGCTGGTGTCGATGGCCACCGGGCGGCAGGTCCGCTCCGATGTCGGCATGACCGGTGAGGTGACGCTCAACGGCCGTGTGCTGCCGATCGGCGGCGTCAAGCAGAAGCTGCTGGCTGCGCAACGAGCTGGATTGTCAACGGTTTTCATCCCCCAGCGCAACGAGGCCGACCTGGACCCAGAACATGGCGGGGTCCCGGCCGACGTGCTCGAGTCGCTGGAGGTCAAGCCGATGGTCGACGTCGCCGACATCATCGCGCAGGCACTGGTGCCTGCCGAGGATACGGCGGTGGCGGCGGCCTAGCGCCGCATGTAACGCCATGGCGCGAATTCCGCCGGAATCGCGCCATGGCGTTACGGTCGGCTTCATGGCCTACGACGAGGACCTGGCTCACCGCGTTCGAGAGCTTGTCGCAGGCGAGCGCGGTGTCGAGGAGAAGCGGATGTTCGGCGGGCTGGCATTCCTCATCGGCGGCAACATGTCGGTGTGCGTGAGCGGCCAGGGCGGTCTCATGGTGCGGGTGCCGCGCGACGACACCGAGAAGCTGCTGGCACGCGAACACGTCGAACCGATGGTCATGGCCGGACGAGAGACCCGAGGCTGGTTGCGGGTATCCGTGGAGGGTGTCAAAACCAAACGCCAGTTGCAGGGCTGGGTGACTCGGGGTGTCGACTACGCCAAGAGCCTCCCGCGCAAGTGACGCTGTTCGCGTCGGCACGTCCGGATGGTCCTATGACCACTGGGCGGGCGTTCTGTATCCGCCGAAACTGCCGGTGGCCAAGCGGCTGGCGACGTATGTCCAGGAGTTCGACTCCGTTGAGCTGAACGCCAGCTTCTACCGATGGCCGAAGGACTCCACCTTCGAGGGCTGGCGCGACAGGCTGCCCGACGGTTTCACGATGTCGGTCAAGGCTCAGCGGGGGCTCACCCACTACCGAAGGCTGCGTTCGCCCGAACCGTGGGTGGAGCGGTTCGAGCGCAGCTGGACCGCGCTCGGTGACCGGCGAGAAGCGCTGCTCGTCCAGCTGCATCCGGAGCAGGAACGCGACGACGACCGGCTGTCCCACTTCCTCACCGTGATGCCCGACTGGATTCCGGTGGCCATGGAATTGCGGCATCCGTCCTGGAACGACGAGGCCGTCTATGCGCTGCTGGAACAACACGGCGCCGCGTACGTGGTGATGAGCGGTCCCGGCCTGGCATGTGTCCCGCGGGCGACGAGCTCTCTCGTCTACATCCGCCTGCACGGACCGCCGCAGGACTCGATCTATGCGGGCTCCTACACCGACGACGAGCTGCGCGAATGGGCCGACAGGATCGCCGGCTGGCACGAGGAGGGACGACGGGTGGTGGTGTACTTCAACAACGACCTGGGTGGACACGCCATCCGCAATGCGCGAAAGCTCAAAGACCTGTTGGCCTGATCCACCACGCCATGTCCCGAGTAAGCTCAGGTGGCATGACAACGTCGTCGACATTCGCCATCGTGGGCGGCGGCCTCGCCGGAGCGAAGGCCGCAGAAGCATTGCGTGACAAGGATTTTGACGGGCACATCGTGCTTTTCGCCGCAGAGGAGCACCTGCCGTACGAACGTCCCCCGCTGTCGAAGGAGTTTCTCCTCGGCAAGAAGCAGTTCGGCGAGTTCACCGCCGCGTCGTCGGCGTGGTACCGCGACCACCACGTCGAGCTGCAACTCGGCACCGAGGTGTCCGCGCTCGATCCCGATGGCCACACCGTGTCCCTGCCCGACGGCACCACCGTGGGCTACGACAAGCTTGTGTTGGCCACCGGGTCCACTCCCCGGCGGCCCCCGATTCCAGGCGCCGACGCCGAGGGCGTGCACTACCTACGCACCATCGACGATGCCCAGGCGCTGAACTCCGTTCTGGCAGAAGGTGCTTCGCTGGCGATCATCGGTGCGGGATGGATCGGCCTCGAAGTCGCCGCAGGGGCCCGCGATCGGGGCGCAGCCGTCACGGTCGTCGAAACCGCAGAGGTGCCGTTGATGGGCGCTCTCGGCCGCGAGGCCGGTGAAGTATTCGCCGCGATGCACCGCGACCACGGCGTGGATCTGCGACTTGGCACCACTGTCGACGAAATCACCACCGCCGGAGGCAAGGCAACGGGGCTCAAGCTGGGCGACGGTTCGACCGTCGCCGCCGATGCCGTTCTGGTCGCGGTCGGCGCGACAGCCAACATCGGGCTGGCCGAGCAGGCGGGCCTGGCCACCGGGAACGGCGGCGTTCTCGTTGATGCGGCGTTGCGCACGAGCAATCCGGATATCTTCGCCGTCGGCGATATCGCCGCCGCCGAGCATCCGGTGTTCGGTACTCGCATCCGCACCGAGCATTGGGCGAACGCGCTCAAACAGCCCGCCGTCGCGGCCGCGGGCATGCTCGGAAAGCCGCAGGAGTACGCCGAACTGCCCTATTTCTTCACCGACCAGTACGACCTGGGTATGGAATACGTGGGGCATGCGCCCGACTACGACCGGGTGCTGTTCCGCGGCGACGTGGCAGGCCGCGAATTCACAGCGTACTGGCTCGATGACGCGAACCGGGTGCTCGCGGGGATGAACGTCAACATCTGGGAAGGGCTCGATGACATCAAATCGCTGGTCCGGTCGCGGGAACCGGTCGATCCGGAAAAGCTTGTCGGCGCATAGGTGAACGTCCGCACCCTTTCGGTGGCGCTGGCGGCCGTGGTGACGCTGGCCGCGGGTTGCTCGGGAGGCACCGTCACCGACACCGACGAATCATCCACGGCGCTTCCCGCCGGCACGCCATCACCATCGACCCCACCGCCGAGCAACGCGCACTTGGCGAATGCATTCGATTACGTCGCCCACCCGCCCGCCGGAACGAGCTATTACTTCACCTCCCCCAGCGGAAACTGGGCGTGCGCGATCATTCCGCGGGACAAGGTGGGATGTCAGTCCACCGCGAACTGGCCATCAGCCATGGGCATCACCGGCGCACCGGACTCGGTGCCCGGCTCCGACGGCGACGCCGCGACACCGAACGCACTTGTCATTCCACGCGACGGCGACGCACAGTTCGTTGCGCTGGAGGAACCGGAATTCGCGCTCGATCCCGGACCCGCGAAAGTCCTGCCGTTCAACAGAATCCTGGCCGCAGCCGGATTCCGCTGCAACGTACAGGAGGCGGCGGGTGTCTCATGTCTGAGCGAGTTCAGCGACAAGGGCTTCACGTTCTCCGCTGACGGATTCGTGCCGCAGTACACCGACGTGCCGGTGGGGGCTCCATAGTCACGAGAATCGAAGCGCTGCTGGCCGACCTCGACTAGCTCACAGCAGAGTCGCGGTGCCGTCCTGGTTGACCTGAACCTTGGCCCCGGCGATGTCCTCTCGGACCGTCACGTCGACATCCTCGGGGATCACGGCGAGCGCACGCGCATCCTCGGGTGTGCGCACGGCGAGGAAGGCCTTCTCCGGTGATCCCTCTCTGTCGAACGGCGTCGTCCACGATTCGACGGTGCCCACCCCCGACCACTCGACCACGGCCTCGCGGGTGGGTTCGCGGTCAACGGCGTCTTGTACGTCTTCCCAACGGAATTCGTGGGCCGGCGGCTCCGTCCCGTACACGCCGAAGCTGTGCTTGGTGAGGTAGCCGCCGTTGGCCGTGATCAGGCCGCGCTGGCCGGGGTTGGCGACCAGGCGTTCGGCCATGGTGGCGATCGAATGTGTCACGTAGTTGTTCCACGGCCCGCCCGCGAAGGTGAGCCCGCCCGTCACGGTCAGGGGCCGGGAGGGGTCACCGCTCGGCAGGCCGAGTTCGTTCGCCGCCACCTGCACGGCGGAGGGAAAGCACGAGTAGAGGTCGATCAGCGCCACGTCGTCGATACCGGCACCGGCCAGCTCCAGCGCGCGGTTGCCCGCGATGCGGATGGCCGGTGAGGTGTGGAACTCGGCGCGATTGCTGATCGCGTAGGTGTCGTGCGCGTCGGTACCCGCGTACGGGAAAACCCAACGGTCGCGCGGGATCTGCAGATGGTTGGCCTTCTCTACCGACGTCAGCAGCAGCGCCGCACCTTGGTCCACCATGTTGTTCGAGTTCATCAGCTTGGTGTACGGCCAGCTGACCATCCGGTTGCTCGGACTGGGTTCGGCGATGTCGTCACCGGACAGCGCCTCCCGGCTCCACGCATACGGATTCGTCGCGGCCACCGCGCTGAACTGCGACCAGAGTTCGCCGATGCGGCGCCGGTGCTCGTCGGAGGATTCGCCCGCCGCGATTCGCAGCGCCTGCTCGAACATCGGATAGACATAGGCGGGCCGGTCCAGCTTGATCCGGAGATCCGAGGGGCCGGCGAGTTCGATGCCTTCGTCGGAACCTTCGGCGATCGGTACGGAGTCGTCCTGGCTCGTCCAGTTGAGCTTGCGCCCGGCCTTGCGGACTCGGGAACGGGTGCGCCACGTCTCGGCCCCCGCGATCAGCACGACCTCCGACCGGCCGGCCTGAATGTCCAGGCACGCCTTGTTGACCAGTGTCTGCGGCACGTTACCGCCGATGCCGGTGTACCGCGTCGCGGCACCCTCGGCCCGAATGCGCTGTGCGAGTAGCCGTCCCGGATCACGGTAGCGCCAGGACAGCAGGTTGACCACGCGCACGGCGTCGACGGCCGCCAGCACGCGCGGGTCGGCGGCGGCGCGGGCGGCCGCCTCCATCAGGTCGACCGGTTCGACGTCGGGGTTTTCATCGTGCTGGTTGACCTGACCATAGCCGATCAGCACCGGCGTCCGCGGATCCATCATGGGCTCCCTTGTCGAGTGAAAAGCACGCCGTCGGCGATGAGCCGATCGGTGTCCTCGGCGCTCAGTCCGAGCACCTCCTGGCAGATCTGGCGGGTCTGCTCCCCCGGCATCGGGGCGGGCCGAAGTTCTGCGGCGGGAATGCCGGTGTAGGGCGCGGGTCCGGTCTCGCTGAGCATCGGCGCATCGAACAACGGATGCGCCATCTCGACGTAGAGCCGCCGGAACGCCACCTGCGGGTCGGTGGGTATGTCCACCGCCCGGTTCATCGGTGCCGCGGGAATACCTGCGGCTTGCAGGGTCTCGGCGACATCCGCCTTATCGCGGGCATGCGTCCACTCCGACACCGCAGTGATGAATGCGGCCCGCTCCTCGGGAAGGTCACGGCCGATGACCGTCGATAGCGCCGCACGGTCGGCCTGCGACCGAACAGAGATGACACACCATTCATCGTCGCCCTCGCACGGATAGACGCCATGGATTGCCTCGGCCTCGGTCACCGACACCCCTGCGGTACGTGCCGCCTCGGCGACGTATGCGGTGGCGAGCTGGTTGACGGCCGCCTCGGCCTGCGGAATGTGCACGTGCGCACCGATTCCGGAGTGCTCGCGGCGAATCAGGGCGGCCAGCGCCGCGACCGCGGTGAGCCTGGCGGCGACATGGTCGGGGAAGACGGTGGTCGCGTCATAGAAGCTGTCGGGTTCGGCGTCTTGGGAGGTCCACAGCCAGGTGACACCTGTCGCCGCACGCACCAGCGGGCCGTAGCCCATCCGGTCGCTCCACGGACCGGTCACCCCGTATGCGCTGCTTTCCGCCAGCACGATGCGTGGGTTGATGGCTCGCAGCTGTTCATACGAAAAGCCGAGCGACTCAAGTGTTCCGGGCTTGAAATTGGCGAACACGGCGTCCGATTCCGCGACCAGACGGCGAAAGAGCTCGGCCCCTTCGGGATGCCGCAGGTCGAGGCCGAGACTCTGTTCGTTGCGGTGCGTCAACGCCCACGACCGGCTCATCGTCATGCCCGGCGCCGTCTGCCGAAGGCCGTCGGGATAGGCGGCGCTTTCGACCTTGATCACCTCGGCGCCCAGGTCGGCGAAAAGCCGGCCCAGCTCGCCGCCCGCGACGATCACCCCGAGGTCGAGAATGCGCAGGCCGTCGAACGGGCGCTGCACATCGACGTCGCGGCGCTCAACGGTGAACGCGTCTGCCGCCCAGGCGGGATCGTCGGTTCCCAGCTTCGGCGCCGGGCGCTCCAGCCCGGCGCGGCGGCCGTCGACGATGACGGCGCCGACGGGAACGGCCACCCTCACGTCATCGGAGATCGCGACATCGGTCAACGCCCCGACGGCGCGAAAGTGCTCCGATGTCAGGGTTTCAGCCGCGGTGAGGACCGCGGCCACCGGCACTCCCCGCGCTTGTCCACCGGCAACCAGCGTGTCCATCGTCTGCGACGCGAACAGTTCGGCGATCGCGGCGTTGAGTTCGCGCGACGCGGCGTAGCGGGCCGCAATGGTGTCGAACTTGGGATCGGCGAACTCCTCGGGTTCGCCGAGCCAGCCACGCATTCCGCGCCATTGGCGAGCCGACAGCAGGCAGATGCGAACGTGGCCGTCCTTGCACGCGAAGATCGGGTAGATGTGCTGATTGCGCGGTCGGCCCCGCCACAGCTCACCGGCGGACTTGAGGCCGACGGCAGCCTGGCCCTCCGATCCGAACGGCGGATCGAGCGACTGAAGCACCCCCTCGTACCGCGAGAAGTCGATGTAATCGCCTCTGCCGTCGCGCAATCGGCGGTAGAAGGCGGCCAGCGCCGCCCAGGCGGCCTGCACCGCGGCCGTCCCCGACGCCACGCCCTCGGGCGGCAGCACCGGCCTGCCCGTAGTCGGCCCTGTCCGTGACAGAGCGGTCGACATCGCATACAGCACAGCGTCGGTCGCCTGCCGCGAACTGTATGGACCGGTGGCGCCGAAGTCGGTGACCGACAACGTCACCAGGTGTCCGAACTGTTCGGCCAGCGCGGCGGCCGATGTTCCGAACGCCGCCGCTGTTCCCGTGTTTCCGCTGTCCACGACGATGTCGGCGGCACCGGCCAACGCGGCGAGTCGCCGCCGACCGTCGGCGCTGTCCGGGTCGAGCACCGCGCTGCGCTTGTTCGCGTTGTTCATCGCGAACGCGATGCTTTCGCCCGCGATGGCGGGCAGCGCGCGACGGGCCGCGGTTCCGTCGCGAAGTTCGATCTTCAAGACGTCAGCACCCAGGTCCGCAAACAGCCGGCCGACCCCATCGGAAGACGCGCCGCCCAAATCCAACACACGCACCGACGCGAGCAATCCACCGCTCATGAGGCCAGCAGCCGTTCGACCCAGTCGAGATGGGAGTCGGTGGTGGTGGCGACATATATCAGGTCGACGAACACATCGGGATATCCGTTGTCGGCCAGCACCTTCACGGCCTCAGCCACCGACTCCACGGACGTGTCCTCGGCGACGTTGATCCGGACACAGGCGTCGATCGCCGACGGATCACGTCCGGCCGCGCGGGCCGCGTCGTCGATCTTTTTCCGCTGCCAGGCCAGCATGTCGAGGTTCACCCCGCCCGGCACTTGAACCACCGCCATCCAGCCGTCGGCACGCTCACCCACGCGCTTGAGTCCGGCCGAACTGAACGCACCCAGGTAGATCGGGGGTCGCGGTTGTTGTACCGGTTTGAGATTCACCCACGATGCCGGGATGGACCAGCGTTCCCCTTGGCGGGCAACAGGACTGGTTGTCCACAGTTGCTCCAGCGCGTCCAGCAGCTCGTCGAGTTGTGCACCGCGACGGCGAAACGGTGCACCAGCAGCCTGGTACTCCTCGGGCGACCAGCCGATGCCGAAACCGGGTATCAGGCGCCCGCCGCTGACCACGTCCAGACTGGTGAGTTGCCGGGCCAGCTGCACCGGCGGGTACCACGGGGCCACGAACACACTGGCCCCAAGGCGGGCTCGGGTCGTCGCGGTCGCGGCCACCGCCAACGCGATGAACGGGTCGATACCGGTGCGGAACTGCCCGGGGATGGTGTCCTTGCCCGCGTATCCGACGGTCGGTTGCACCGCGGCCAGCAGCCGGTCCCCTACCCAGAGGCTGTCGGCGCCGAGCTCCTCGGCCGTCGAGGCGAAGCGGGCCAGCTCAGCGTAGGCCGCCTCCCCGAATTGCGGCACCGCGAATCCCAGCACGACCGACAGGGTAATGCGTGCATTCGCGACTACTCGTTGTCGCCTCCGGTCGACGAGGTCGCATCGAGGTTCGACTGCCCCGCCAGCCCGCGCGCGTCGGGCCACACCCAGTCACGCACCTCGGGCAGATCATCGCCGTGCTCGCGGGTGTATTCGCGGGCGGTGATCCGCATGTCGACCATGCGCTGCCGCAGCGTCGCACACCGCGACCGCAGGGCCGGCACGCGGTCGATCACGTCCATCACCAGGTGGAACCGATCGAGGTCGTTGAGCATGACCATGTCGAAGGGGGTGGTGGTCGTCCCCTCTTCCTTGTAGCCGCGCACATGCACGTTGTTGGCGCCGTCACGGCGATAGATGAGCCGGTGGATCAGCCACGGATAACCGTGATAGGCGAAGATCACCGGCTTGTCCCGAGTGAAGATCCCGTCGAATGCGCGGTTGGACAGACCATGCGGGTGCTCGGTGTCGTCCTGCAGGCGCATCAGGTCGACGACGTTGACGAAGCGCACCTTCAGGTCCGGCAGGTGTTGTCTGAGGATGTCGACCGCCGCGAGACCCTCCAGCGTCGGCACGTCACCGGCGGTCGAGATCACGACGTCGGGGTCCGTGCCGAGTTCCTCGCTGCCCGCCCATTCCCAGATGCCCAGTCCTCTGGTGCAATGCGCGATCGCCTCGTCCATGGTGAGGAAGTTCGGGTGGGGCTGCTTGCCCGCCACCACCACGTTCACATACTGCCGGGAACGCAGGCAGTGGTCGTAGGTGGACAGCAGGGTGTTCGCGTCCGGCGGCAGGTAGACCCTGACGATCTCGGCTTTCTTGTTGACCACGTGGTCGATGAAGCCGGGGTCCTGATGACTGAAGCCGTTGTGGTCCTGGCGCCAAACATGGCTCGATAGAAGGTAATTCAGGCTTGCGATGGGCCGGCGCCATGGTATGTGGTTGGTGACCTTGAGCCACTTCGCGTGCTGATTGACCATCGAGTCGACGATGTGGATGAAGGCTTCGTAGCAGTTGAACAGACCGTGTCGGCCGGTCAGCAGGTATCCCTCGAGCCAACCCTGGCACTGGTGTTCGGACAACATCTCGACGACGCGCCCGGCTCGGGCGAGATGCTCATCCACCTCCGGACCGACGAAGTCGGCGTTCCACTGTTTGGCGGTTGTATCGAATACGGCCTGGAGACGATTCGACGCGGTCTCGTCGGGGCCGAATATCCGGAAGTTGTCGGGGTTCAGCCGAATCACTTCCGTCAGCCACTCACCGAGCACCTTGGTCGCCTCGGCGATGGTCGCACCCGGGGCCGGCACATCCACGCCGAACCTCCGGAAGTCAGGAAGCCGCAGATCCTTCAACAACATTCCACCGTTGGCGTGTGGATTGTCACTCATTCGCAGCGTGCCTTCAGGTGCGAGTTCGGCGATGGCGGAACGGAGTTTGCCGTCATCGTCGAACAGCTCGTCGGGCCGGTACGAGCCCAACCAGTCGGCCAGCACCTGCAGGTGCTCGGGAGTGTCGCGGGCGCTGGCCAACGGAACCTGGTGTGCGCGCCAGGATCCCGTGGTCTTCTTTCCGTCGATGTAGTCGGGTCCCGTCCACCCCTTGGGTGTGCGGAAGACGATCATCGGCCACGCCGGCCGCCGCTCGTCACGCTCAAACGCCTTGGCCTTGATCTCCGAGATCTCGTTGAGCACCTCGTCGAGCAGCGATGCGAACCGCCGGTGAACATCGGCGATGTCGTCGTCCTCGGTCGCCTCGAAGAAGTACGGATGGTGCCCGTAACCGATCATCAGGCTACGAAGTTCGTCCTGAGATATGCGCGCCAGAACCGTCGGATTCGCGATCTTGTACCCGTTGAGATGCAGGATCGGCAGCACCACACCGTCTTTGGCGGGGTTGACGAACTTGTTCGAATGCCAACTCGTCGCCAGGGCCCCGGTCTCGGCCTCGCCGTCCCCGACGACAGCCGCGACCAGCAGGTCCGGGTTGTCGAACGCCGCGCCGTAGGCGTGCGAGAGCGCATACCCGAGTTCGCCACCCTCGTGGATCGAGCCCGGCGTTTCAGGTGCGACGTGCGACGGGATGCCGCCGGGGAATGAGAACTGGCGGAACAACCGCCGAATGCCCTCGGTGTCCTGGGTGATATCGGAGTACACCTCCGAGTAGGTGCCGTCGAGGTAGGCGTTGGCGACCAGTCCGGGGCCGCCGTGACCGGGCCCGGTGACGTACAGGGTCGACTGCTCGCGCTCCTTGATGACCCTGTTGAGATGTGCGTACAAGAAGTTGAGACCCGGCGTGGTCCCCCAGTGGCCGAGCAGACGGGGTTTGACGTCGTCGCGGGACAGTGGAGTTTCCAGCAGCGGGTTGGCCAGCAGATAGATCTGGCCCACGGACAGGTAGTTGGCAGCACGCCACCAACCGTCGATTTGGGCGAGCGTCTCGTCGCTCAGCGAGTGCAGCTCAGCGGAATGCCAATTGTGCGCCAGCGTGGTCATCGCATGGTCCTCCTGTGGCGTCGCGGTCGGTTTCCAATACCCATCAAACGCCTGCAAATCACGGTGTGCCCGACGAGCGAGACTTGTTCACCCACCGGCTACGAACACCCGCACGCGGATGTCTTCCATAGTCAGGGGTCTTGCTGTCTCAGCAGGCACTCAGCGAACACCGGTAGAATCGACAATTGTGTCCGATCAAGCGCTGTCGATTCCCCGGTCGCTGCGCTCCTGCCCGCCGGACGTAGCCGAGCAGCCGCACCCGCTGATCGAACAGTTGTCCGCAATTCATCATTTCCGGATCTACGCGGATATCGCCGTGGTGGTCGTGGTGCTCGCGCTCACCAACCTGATAGCGCACTTCACCACCCCGTGGGCCAGCATCGCGACGGTGCCCGCGGCCGCCGTCGGACTGCTGCTGCTTGTGCGGTCCCGCGGCCTGGGCTGGACCGAGCTGGGCCTGGGCCGGGAACACTGGAAAACAGGCGCGGGCTATGCCCTGGCCGCGGTCGCGCTGGTGCTCTCGGTGATCGCGATCGGCGCACTGTTGCCGTGGACGCGGCCGATGTTCATGAACAATAACTACGCGACGATCTCGGGCGCGCTGATCGCGTCGATGATCATCATTCCGCTTCAGACGGTCATCCCCGAGGAGCTGGCATTTCGCGGCGTATTGCACGGCGCACTGGACCGCGCCTGGGGCTGGCGCGGCGTCGCCGCGGCCGGCTCACTGCTCTTCGGACTGTGGCACATCGCGACCTCATTCGGCTTGACCAGCAGCAACGTTGGCTTCACCCGCCTGTTCGGGGGCGGCGTGCTGGGTACGGTCGCCGGCGTGATTCTCGCGGTGGCGGCGACAGCCTTCGCCGGTTTCGTGTTCACCTGGTTGCGTCGGCGCAGTGGAAGCCTGATCGCGCCGATCGCTTTGCACTGGTCGCTCAACGGTTTGGGCGCGCTCGCCGCCGCCCTGGTGTGGCATCTGTCGACCTGACTGACGCCTCGCCGGTCAACCATTCACCTTTCTGCGCCGTGCCCTGAATTCGCGGTTCTTGAGCTTGTTGCCGCACGCGGACATCTCGCACCAGGTGCCGCCGTGGTTGCGGGATCTGTCGTAGAACGCCCACCGGCATTCGTCGTTCGCGCAGACCTTCAGGCGTGCCCAGCTGCCGTCGAGTTGTGCGTCGCGAATGATCAACACCACACCGACCAGGCGCTCGGCCACGGAATCGCCGACGGCCGTGAGTCGGACGAGCCCGTCGGCATCGAACTCGGCGCGCGCGGCGCCGCCGGCGGCCACCGCACGAAGGGGCGCAAGCTCGGCGTCGGTCGGCGAGGGCCCACCGCCGTTGCGCACAAGCAGGGCGCGCAGCGCCTCACGGACATCGCGCAGCAGCTGCAGATCCGCGCCATCGAGGGCAGCGTCGGATGCCATCAGCTCGTTGTCGATCAACCACGGCCGGGCATCGTCGAGATCGGCGAGGCGGTCTGGCCCCGAAGGCAGCTCCACTGTGTTGACCAGCGCCTGAACCCGAAGCAGCGGGCCGGGCGCCGGCTTGGATTCGGCGTCGGCCAGCCAACTAGTCGGTTCGGCAACCACAGTTCACTGTAACCCTTGCATGACCGGTATATCAAGTTGACTGGTCATGCATGACTGTTGTAGCGTGTTAGAAGGTCACACGAAAGGTCAAAGCCGCAATCCGGCAAAGAGGTAGATATCCATGGCTGACAACAAGATTCCAGCCGATGTTCTTTCCAGTTCCGCCAATGTCCGCCCCGCCGCAGAGGCCGACGCGCTTCCACGGCCGTCGCTGCGGTCACGGTTGACCGCGCGACTGAGGGCCGACCGGTACGACCGGCTTCTTGCCGTCGGTGTGCCCGCACCCGAGGGCAGCGCGCTCGCGGCCCACGAGGCGCGGCTGACGTCGCCCGCCGAACGTGAGGCAATCGCACGGTCGCTGCGTGCGACGGTCGCCGATGCCCGCGGCCGCGGTCTCCTGCTGTCGTCTCGGGTGCCACTGAACGTCCCCAACATCGTCGCGGCCGAAGACGTCATCGATGCGATCACACTGCGATTGCATTCACCGCGGCCGGTGAGCGCGCGCGGGATGGCGCGGTTGCGCCAGATCCTGGGCGACGGAACAGGACCGCTCTATCGTTACGGGCGCGGCGATCTGCGGGGCCGGCTCGGCGCTGCCCTCGCCGCGCTCTAGACCACCAATACCGCGGCGCCCGAAATATGGCCCGCGCCAAGATCGGCAAGCGCATCGGCGGCCCGGTCCAGCGGGTACTGCGGTGTCGTCACCTCGAGGTGATGACGGCCGGCGAAGGCAAGAAATTCGCGGGCGTCGGCGCGGGTGTTCGAGGCGACCGACCGCAACTGACGCTCCTGGAAGAGATGGCGCTGATAGTTCAGCGCGGGAATGTCGGAAAGGTGAATACCGGCGACGGCCAGCGTGCCGCCGCGATCGAGCGCCTCGAGAGCCGGCAACACCAGATCACCCACCGGCGCAAAGAGAATCGCGGAGTCCAGCGCCACCGGCGGACTGTCGGCGGCGCCCTGTGCGGACGCGGCGCCCAGTGCCAATGCCAATTCTCTCGCCTTCTCGCCGCGGGTCATCACATGCACCTCGGCGCCCTGCGCGAGCGCCACCTGCGCGGTCAGGTGTGCGCTTCCACCGAACCCGTATATGCCCAGCCTTCCGCCTTCAGGCAGTTCGGCGCGCAGCAGTGCGCGATAGCCGATGATGCCCGCGCACAGCAGCGGTGCCAGTTCCACATCGGAATATCGATCTGGGAGCGGATGGGCGTAAGCGGCTGGGACAGTGGCGAATTCGGCGTAACCCCCGTCGGCGTCCCATCCTGTGTAGCGAGACTCCGGGCATAGGTTTTCGTTACCGCTCGTGCAGAATTTGCAGTGGCCACACGTGTTCCGCAGCCACGCGATACCGACTCGATCACCGACCGCGAACTCGCCGCCGTCTGTTTCCGGACCGACTTCGACCACTTCGGCGACTACCTCGTGGCCCGGGATCACCCCGCGGCGATGCACAGGCAGGTCGCCCTCGGTGACGTGAAGATCGGTGCGGCACACGCCACATGCCCGCACGGCGACGAGGAGCTCGCCCGTCGCGGGCCGTGGCACGTCGGCGGTGACTTCCTGCAACGGTCGACTGCTCATCGGGCCCGGCCGGTGAACTCGCCATGCCTTCATCGTCGGGGTGCCCATCACCTCATGGTGACGCTATGTCTTTTTCTGCACCAGACCGACGAGCCACAGCAGAATGACCGATCCGAGGATCGCGGTGAAGAAGGTGAACCACCATCCACCCTCTGCGGTGTCGAACCAGAAGCTCAGGAGGAAGCCGCCGATCAAGGCGCCGATGACACCGACGACGATGTTCATCAGGATGCCGGATCCGCGGCCCTTCACGATCTTTCCGGCGATCCAGCCCGCGAGCGCGCCGATGATGATGTAGCCGATCCAGCCGACGCTGGTCAGCGTCGTCGACCGTTCTGCGAGGAACTCACTAGCCGCAATGATGTCCATCAGGATCTCCCGCCTATCGCTGGCCGTGGCTCAGCGCAACCGCCGAGCCAACTCGAGATATACCGCACGTGGGTAACGATTCGAGGGCCACCGCGGTCAAGATCAGCAGTCTTCAAATGGGCGCCTGGGTGAAGCCGCGGAAGGTCAGATACCAGCGCACAACGACACGAAGGGGATAGGAGCGCAGATCCCCACCGAGAAGTACGGCGTCGGATCGCCGTTCCAGGCCGGCGGTGGTGGTGGCGGCGGAGGTGGAGGCGGCGGGGGCGGCGGAAGTGGCGCGGCGATGCAGGTGTTCGTCGGTGGGTCGTAAAGAGTTCCTACTCCGCACTCAATTGCGCTTCCCACCGCCGGCGACACCAGCGCGATACCTGTAAGCGACGCAAGAACCACCGCCACCCCGGCGGTCGCACGACAAATCGAGTTCAGCATGGAGGCTCCCTTACCCATCCCCGACCTCAGCTGTACTCCTGATCGTAGGCCGACCGGCGAATCAAGTCACCAAAATTGACGACCGCGAAGGTCGATGGCCGCTCTTCACTCGCCCGGCCGACCCGACGACGCAGTCACATCGCGTTGTGCCTGCGTTACAGCCAGTCCTGACCTGTCAGGCGGGCGGCAACATCCCCGGCGCAGCCTCCGGTGCCACTGGCACGGGGACTCCGACGCCCGCGGGTGCAGGTGGCGGAGGCGGAGCGTTCGGATCCGCGGGCGGCGGAGGCGGAGCGTTGGGATCGGCCGGCGGCGGAGGCGGAGCGTTCGGATCCGCAGGCGGCGGAGGCACAGCGACCGGCGGGGCGTAGGGCCGGATCGAGTTCGCCAGTGTGACGGCCTCGTCCCTCGGGATCGGGTTGGTCTCGGTTCCGAGCCAGACGACGAACCAGCGTTGCGGGGTGCGCTGACCGCGCGGTGTGCCAGGTTCGACCGGCTCACCAACCACGCCGGCCCAGATCTGCCCCGTGGGCTTGTTGGCGTCGGTGAACTTCACCTCGTAGTAGGAGGCAACGCCGGGCATGCCGTTGGCGTCGAGCGGAATAGTCTCCTGGTTCATGCGGGTGCCGGGGAAGGGCATGAAGAACTCGCCCATATCCGATGCCAGGCGCTGGGCCGCCTTCGTGTTGTCGGTCTCGGCGCCGGCGAACAGCTTCAGATCGAGCCGTCCGAGCAGCACGCTCGTATCGTTCGGCGGCTCCGCTCCCTCAGGCGCGATCTTCGTCAACAACGCTTGGCCGTAAGACAGCTGGGTGGAATCTGAAACCTTCCATCCGGCGGGGACCACGAAGCTCAGGCCGCCGGCGGCATTTTCGACGCGGCCCGGGTCGACGGGCGGCGGCGCGTTGGGATCCACCGGCGGTGGCGGCGCGTTCGGGTCCGCGGGCGGAGGTGGCGGCGCGGGGGCTCCGGGCGGGGCAGGTGGCGGCGCCGGGGCGCCGGGAGGCGGGGGCGCGGGCGCGCCTGGCGGAGGAGGCGGCCCCTGCATGAACGTGTTGCCGGTCGGTGGCGGAGGTGGCGGCGCCGGCGTCGGCTCCGGTTGCGCCTGCGCGATCGAAGGCAGTGTGAGCGCCACCGCGGTCGCACCGGTCACCGCCGCGATCATCAGCGACTTTGAGAGGCCCTTGCGGGGTTCGCGTAACGCGTCTCGCTCATCCATGGGGAAGAAAATACCGTGTTACCGCCGTGACGCAAGTGCGAGTTGCTCCAAATGTGCTTAATTGTGACATTGCTGAAACCTAAAAAGGTGCAGGTAGACAGCATTTTATAGATTGCTGCTTCGACTGGGCCGCACACCTGGCGCGGGGCGCGCTCGCGGCGGTTGGTGACGGCTCTCACAGGCAATCCAGTTGGTAATTCGTATGGGCGAGCCGCGTCGTTACGGGCTCGGGAGAAGCGTGACCTCCTGCGCCTTGACCGAGAAATAGACTCGCTCCCCCGGTGCCAGCCGCAGCTCGGCGGCCGAATCGGCAGTGATGTCGGCGGCCAGTCCCGGTGCGCCGTCCGGCTGTTCCTCGGCGCGGACGCGGATGGCGGGCCCGCGAATGTCCAGTTCGGCGACAGTCACCGCGACGGTGTTGCGCGGGCTGCCGTGCGGCTTGTCGCGATACACGGCGACCGCGGCCGGCGAGAACAGCGCCACCGCAGACGCCCCTTCGACGCTGTCGGGTTCGGCGACGCCATGCCAGGCAACTCCCCACGGCGTCGTCAACACGCCCTGCGGACCCGCGGCGCCGGCCACCAGGTTGACGCCGGCGAGGCGGGCGCCGAACTTGCTGCGAGGTGCAGTCAAAACCGCTGCGGTGGAACCCTTTTCGACAACTCTGCCCTCCTCGAGGACAAGTACCTTGTCGGCGAGGGTGAGGACGTCCACGAGATCGTGGGTGATCAGGACCGCAGATCGGCCGTCGCGCGCCAGAACACGGCCCAGCAGTTTGCGCATCGCGGAGGCCGCTCCAACGTCCAGACCGGCCAGGGGTTCGTCGAGCAGCAACACATCCGGTTCGGCGGCCAGCGCGCGAGCCAACGCGATGCGCTGCGCCTGCCCACCCGAGAGCTGCCGGGGCATACGATCGGCCAGGTCGGAGGCCTCGACCTCGTCCAACCAGCGCGCCGCATCCGCTCGTGAGCTGCGTGGTGAGAAGGCGATGTTGCCGACCACGCTCAGGTGCGGGAACAGCAGCGCATCCTGCATCAGCAGCCCGACCTGGCGGTCGTGGGTGGCGACATGAGTGCCCGTGGCCGTATCGGTCAGCACCCGATCGCCGACGCGGACGACGCCGTCGTCGGGCCGCACCAGACCCGCGATCACATGAAGTGCCGTCGACTTACCCGCGCCATTCGGACCGAGGACGGCGAGTACCTCGCCGGCGTCCACCACGAATTCGACATCCACACCGCGGCTCTCGACAACCGCGCGCACACTGAGGTCCGTCACGCTGATTCACCACGCATTGGCGCCGCCCGCCCGCAACCTCCTGCTACCGAGCCCGATGACCACCACGGCCGCGACCACGACGAGGAGCAGAGACAGCGCGACCGCAGCGTCCGCGTCGCTCTCCCGCTGTAGGTAGATCTCCAGCGGAAGGGTGCGGGTGACGCCCTCGCGCGAACCGGCGAACGTGAGCGTGGCGCCGAATTCGCCCAACGATCGCGCGAATGCCAGTACCGCGCCGGAAACCAGGCCTGGGGCCAGCAGCGGCAGGGACACCCGCCACCAGACTGCGGTGGGCCGGGCGCCCAGGGTCGCGGCGACGACCTCGTAGTCGGTCCCCGCGGTACGGGCGGCGCCTTCCAGCGCGATGACGAGGAACGGCAGCGACACGAATGTCTGCGCCAGCACGACCGCTGTCGTCGTGAAGGCGATCTGGATGCCCGCTGCGTCCAGGTACTGCCCGATCAGCCCGAGGCGGCCGTAGGCGTACAGCAGCGCGATGCCCCCGACCACCGGTGGAAGCACCAGCGGGAGCAGGATCAGCGGCCGCGTCATCCTTACCACCCGGGCATCGCTTCGGGCGAACACCAGGGCCATCGGCACACCCAGGATCAGGCACAACGCGGTGCTGGCGGTCGCGGTACGCAGACTCAGCTCGAGTGCGGACACCGATGCCGGGCTGGTGATCAGGGACCAGAATCGCGGCCAGTCGACCTTCGCGGCCACCGCGACGAGGGGAACCGCGACGAACAGCGCCCCCAGTGCGGCCGGGACATAGATCCACCGCGGGAGGACGGCCGACGGGTTCACGGCAAGGCGCGAACTGCGGAAATCGCGCTGGCCTTCGAGGTGGTCACCGTCGCGACGGGCTTCACAGATCACGACCCTATGGCACTTCGGCGGCGATGTGGTGCCGTGTGCGCGTGCCGCGTTTCTTCCTATAGCTACTGTCCAGTAACATTTGGTGCACGGGCTGGGGTTCAGCGTCGAACACAGAGGAGGTCCTTGCGATGGACGTGCTTGTCACCGGAGGCGACACCGACCTAGGACGCACGATCGCGGAGACCTTTCGCAGCGCGGGCCACCAGGTCGTGATCGCGGGCGCTCGCCGCGACGAACTGGACGTCGCCGCCAAAGAACTCGAAGTCGACGCCATCGTGTTCGACAACACCGATGCGGCGAACCTGGAAACGGCGCGGGACCACTTCCCGCACCACCTCGACACCATCGTCAATGTGCCCGCGCCACGCTGGCAGGCCGGAGATCCGCGGACGTACTCCCTCTCCGATCTGGCGACGGCGTGGCGCAATGCGCTCGACTCGACGATCCTTTCCGCCGTCCTGACCGTGCAGATACTGGGTGACCACCTGCGGTCGGGGGGTTCGATCATCACCGTCGTGCCCGAGCACCCGGCCGAGGGCAGTGCCGAGGCCGCCATCAAGGCCGCGGTGTCCGACTGGACGGCGGGGCAGGCTCAGCACTTCGGCATCCGCGGCATCACTGTGAACGCGGTCGCGTCGGGCCGGAACGCCGAACCCGGCTACGACGGTCTCTCGCAGTCGCCACCTTCGGTGGCCGAGGAGATCAGCCGACTCGCATTGTTCCTGACCACGCCGGCCGCCCGGCACATCACCGGTCAAACGCTGCATGTCAGTCACGGTGCGCTGGCGAACTTCGGCTGAATATTCCTTCGTTCGCCTGTAGCTAAAGCGGGGTGACCGCTCCGGTTAGTTGTGGTTACGTGAAGGCGTGACCATCAAACTCGGACTCCAGATCCCCAACTTCTCCTACGGCACCGGCGTCACCGAACTTTTCCCCACCGTCATCGCGCAGGCTCAGGAAGCCGAAGCCGCGGGCTTCGACTCCGTCTTCGTGATGGACCACTTCTATCAGCTGCCCGGCCTCGGAACCCCCGACCAGCCGATGCTCGAGGCGTACACCGCCCTCGGCGCGCTGGCCACCGCGACCGAGCGCGTGCAGCTCGGAACGTTGGTAACCGGCAACACCTACCGCAACCCCACGCTGCTCGCCAAGGCGATCACGACACTCGACGTGATCAGCCAGGGTCGGGCGATTCTGGGCATCGGCACCGGCTGGTTCGAGCTCGAGCACGACTCGCTCGGCTACGAGTTCGGAACTTTCACCGACCGCTTCAACAAGCTCGGCGAGGCGTTGGAGATCATCCTGCCGATGCTCGCGGGCGAGCGGCCCACAGTGAACGGAAAGTACTACCGCACCGTCGAGGCCATGGCCGAGCCCCGGTTCCGCGACCACATCCCGCTGATGATCGGTGGCAGCGGCGAGAAGAAGACGATTCCGCTGGCAGTCAAGCACTTCGACCACTTGAACATCATCGCGGGATTCGACGAGTTGCCCCGCAAGCTGGCCGTGGTCAAGGAGCGCTGCGAGGAGATCGGCCGCGATCCGGCCACGCTCGAGACGAGCATGCTGGTCATCGCGCTCATCGGCGACGGCATCACCGAGGACCTGATTCCCGACGACTTCAAGCAGCAGGCGGTATACGGCACCGCCGAGCAGGTCGCCGAGCAGATCAAGACCAAGGTGTTCGACGCGGGTGTCACCGGCGTCATCCTCAGCCCGGTGACGAGCCTCGACGGCTACCACCCCGGCCACGTCACCGCCGTCGGCGAGGCGTTGAAACCGGTTCTCGCCGGGTGATTCCCCGCGCTGACGTGGGAAACAACACAGCCAAACCGTGCGTGTATCGGAGGTTCGGGCGACTACCGTAGTGGGTAGAAATAGCACGTGAAGCACCGTCGAGGAGCCCGACAATGAGCCATCCCGGAGCCACTGCAACCGATAGGCACAAGGTCGTCATCATCGGTTCAGGGTTCGGCGGGCTGACCGCTGCCAAAGCGCTCAGGCGTGCCGACGTCGACGTGAAGATGATCGCCAAGACCACACACCACCTTTTCCAGCCGCTGCTGTATCAGGTGGCGACCGGCATCATCTCCTCAGGCGAGATCGCTCCCCCGACCCGGATGATCCTGCGCAATCAGAAGAACGCGCAGGTGCTGCTGGGCAATGTGACGCACATCGATCTGGCGAATCAGACCGTCCGGTCGGAGCTGCTCGGGCACACCTATGTCACGCCGTACGACTCGCTCATCGTCGCTGCGGGCGCGGGCCAGTCCTACTTCGGCAACGACCATTTCGCGGAATGGGCACCGGGCATGAAGTCGATCGATGATGCACTGGAGTTGCGTGCCCGCATCCTCGGCGCGTTCGAGCAGGCGGAACGATCCAGCGACCCCGCCCGCCGCGAGAAGCTGCTGACATTCACCGTCGTCGGTGCCGGTCCGACCGGCGTCGAAATGGCCGGGCAGATCGCCGAACTCGCCGACCACACGCTCAAGGGCGCGTTCCGGCACATCGATTCGACGACTGCCCGGGTGATCCTGCTCGACGCCGCACCCGCCGTGCTGCCCCCGATGGGCGAGAAGCTCGGCAACAAGGCCAAGGCACGTCTGGAGAAGATGGGCGTCGAGATCCAGCTCGGGGCTATGGTCACCGACGTCGACCGCAACGGCATCACGGTCAAGGATCCCGACGGCAAGTTCCGTCGCATCGACTGCGCGACCAAGGTGTGGTCGGCGGGCGTTTCGGCGAGCCCGCTCGGCCGCGATATCGCTGATCAGTCCGACGCCGAGGTCGATCGCGCGGGACGACTGAAGGTGCTCCCCGACCTGACCGTGCCCGGCCATCCGAACGTGTTCGTGGTCGGCGACATGGCCGCCGTCGAAGGCGTTCCCGGTATGGCTCAGGGAGCCATCCAGGGCGGCAGGTACGCCGCCAAGGCGATCAAGGCCGAGCTCAAGGGTGCCAATCCCGCTGAGCGCGAACCCTTCCAGTACTTCGACAAGGGTTCGATGGCCACGGTGTCGCGCTTCTCCGCGGTGGCGAAGATCGGCCCGGTGGAGTTCGGCGGCTTCATCGCCTGGCTGGCTTGGCTGGTGCTGCATCTGGTGTATCTGGTCGGGTTCAGGCGCAAGATCACTACGCTGCTGATGTGGACGGTGACGTTCCTGTCGAAGAAGCGCGGCAA
Organism: Mycobacterium sp. 29Ha; assembly: GCF_032883055.1. Classification (NCBI taxonomy): domain Bacteria; kingdom Bacillati; phylum Actinomycetota; class Actinomycetes; order Mycobacteriales; family Mycobacteriaceae; genus Mycobacterium; species Mycobacterium sp. 29Ha. The sequence continues at coordinate 177,622 of NZ_JAMQTI010000009.1, read as the reverse complement.
CCTCACGATCACCGAGCAGCAGGCGTACGCCCGCACCAGAATCGAAGAACTCGAGGAGATCGCGGCGTTGGTGCAGGATCCGGAAGAGAGAGCCGCGGTCTAGAGCCGCTCGCCCTGCCAGGTCGACAGGCAGCCGCCACGCGCCAGCGCGAGCGTCATGCCGGCGGTGTCGACTTCCGTCTGTGGGTAGTGCAATTCGCTGATGCAAGCCATCGGCGCGGCCAACTCGTCGTCGGCCGCCGAACCTCGACCCAGCTCGATGCGATGCCGCAGTAGCGCCGTCCCGTCGACGTCGGCGTATAGCGATCCGGACCAAAAGCCCTGCCGTTCATCAGTTCTCCCGATCTGGATCCGCTCGCGCAACTTGACTCGGCCGGATCCTTCGACGGCCAGCCGTGTCGACGTGATATGCCGGGAAGCGGCCGCAACGACGGTCGGTTGCGGGTCCAGATCGAGCTCGCCGGCGACCTCGAGGAGCCAATTCGCATGTGACTCATGGGTGGTCGGTCCGGGCAGCGTCATCGTCGCGGCGGCGGTGCGCACGCGCAGCAGCGCGCCCGGTTCCACCACGATGCGCACACATATGGAGTCTCCGCCGAGCGGGGTGGCCGCCGCCGACACCAGGTGCACGGTGTCGGGTTCGGTTTCCCGGGCCGCGATACCACCGCTGGATTCTATGCGAGGGCGGCGGCCGCGTTGCGCGACGACGAGCACGTCGGATCGCATCAGACCGCGACCTTCAGCTGCTCGCGCACCCACGTGAGCACGGCGGTCGCGGCGGGGTCTTCGGTCAGCGAGATCAATACCGCCGGCCGGTCGCCGCGCACGGTGGCCGCGTCGCGCCGCATCACGTCGAGATCGGCCCCGACGAGCGGTGCCAGATCAGTCTTGTTGACCACCAACAGATCCGAGTAGGTGACGCCCGGGCCGCCCTTGCGGGGAACTTTGTCGCCGCCTGCGACATCGATGACGAAGATCTGAACGTCCACCAGCCCGGACGAGAAGGTGGCCGTCAGGTTGTCGCCACCGGATTCCACCAGGATCAGGTCGAGCTGCTCGTTGCCCGCGATGAGATCGTCGATCGCGTCGAGGTTGGCGGTGATGTCGTCGCGGATCGCAGTGTGGGGGCATCCGCCGGTCTGCACCGCGGCGATGCGGCCATCGGGCAGGACGGCGTGACGGCGCAGGAAGTCGGCGTCTTCTGTGGTGTAGATGTCGTTGGTGAGCACGGCCAACGACAGCTCGTCACGCAGTTGCCTGCACAACGCGGCGACCAACGCCGTCTTGCCCGAGCCGACCGGCCCGCCGACGCCGATGCGCAACGGCTCCCCCGGTGTCCGCCGGCGTTTGGGCCGGTCGGTGTGACCGTGTGGCTGGCCGTCGAGGAAATGCGGTGGCTGAGGCGGCATGGGGCGAACTCTCTTTCAGGATGCGAACAGGGGTCGCTCGCGTTGGCTGTGCCTCTGGGCCAGCAGGTCGAGCAGCGGATCAGACAGGTCGGCCAACTCCTTGCAGGCCGTCGCGGAGGTTTGGTCGCACAACGGGGCCAGCTCGAAGGTCAGCGCCGCGACGTCGCCTGGGTCCAGCGCCAGTAGTCGTTGCGCGGCCGTAGCGGATCCGGTCATCGTCGTGTAGACCACGGTCAGCGCTGTCTGTTGGGGTTCGAGCCCACTGGCCGCGCCGACGGTTCCGGCCACGGTGGCGAGGTGCGGCGCGGCACCCAGCGATTCCCAGCCTTCGGCCGGCCAGACCCGTCGGGCGAGCCGCAGCAGACCGCGCCCTTGCGCGCGGGATGCCTTACGCGCGGCGGGTGCCGGTGTGCGGGCGTCGATCTCGGCGTCCGCGCCGCTGACCGGCAGGCTGGCGCTGTGCACGGCCGCGGCCACCGATGCGGTCACCAATCCGGTGGTGCGGATTCGCCGGATCAGGAAGGCCCGCAGCGTGACGAGGTCGCGGACCAGACCCTCGGTGACGGCCTCCTCGACACCTCCGGAGTGCACGTGGCCGCCGGTCGGCAGCCGCGAGTCCGAAAGTGTCAGCAGTGTCGCCAAGTTCATCGGAATACCTGTCAGAACAGGAAATAGCGTTGCGCCATGGGCAACTCGACGGCGGGGTCTTCGCGCCACACGTCGCCGTCGATACGGACGGTGAACGTGTCGGGGTCGACCTCGATTTCGGGCAGCGCGTCGTTGAACGGCATGTCGACCTTGCCGACATTGCGGACATCCTTGACCGCGACGAGCCTGCGGTTGACGGCGAGCCGGTCGGCAAGCCCGTCATCGAGGGCCTGTGAGGATACGAAATGCACCGAGGTCGCCGACGCCGCTGCCGTCGCCGCACCAAACATCGGTCGCGGCAGTACGGGCTGCGGTGTGGGAATCGACGCGTTCGCGTCACCCATTGCGGCCCAGGCGATCATCCCGCCCTTGAGCACCGCGTGCGGCCGGACGCCGAAGAACGCGGGCTCCCACAGCACGAGGTCGGCGAGCTTACCCACCTCCACCGAGCCGATCTCGTCGTCGAGGCCGTGCGCGATGGCCGGGCAGATCGTGTATTTCGCGACGTACCGGCGGGCGCGATTGTTGTCGGATTGACGGACGCCGGACTTATCCCCTTCCAATGCACCCCGGCGTCGCTTCATCACGTGAGCGGTCTGCCAGGTGCGGATCACCACTTCGCCGATGCGCCCCATCGCCTGGGAGTCGCTGCCGATCATCGAGATCGCCCCGATGTCGTGCAGCAGGTCCTCGGCCGCCATCGTCGACGGGCGGATGCGGCTTTCGGCGAATGCGAGATCCTCTGGCACCGAAGGGTTGAGGTGATGGCACACCATCAACATGTCGAGGTGTTCATCGAGGGTGTTTATGGTGTGCGGACGCGTGGGATTGGTCGAACTCGGCAAGACGTACGGTTCCGCGGCGACGCGGATGATGTCGGGCGCGTGGCCGCCGCCGGCGCCCTCGGTGTGGTAGGCGTGAATCGACCGACCGTTGATCGCACCGATCGTGTCCTCGACGAAACCCGCCTCGTTCAGGGTGTCCGAGTGCAGGGCAACCTGCACGCCGGCCGCATCGGCGACGGAAAGGCAGGCGTCGATCGCCGCGGGGGTGGACCCCCAATCTTCGTGCAGCTTGAAACCTGAAGCGCCGCCGCGCAATTGCTCCCACATCGATTCGGTACTGACGGTATTGCCCTTGCCGAGCAGCGCAATGTTCATCGGCCATGAGTCCAGCGCCTCCAGCATGCGCCCCAGATGCCACCCCCCCGGCGTCACGGTGGTGGCCTTGCTGCCCTCCGCGGGTCCGGTACCGCCGCCGATGATTGTGGTGATGCCACCACCGAGGGCTTCCCCCATGATCTGCGGACAGATCAAATGGACATGGCAGTCGATACCACCGGCGGTGACGATTCGGCCGTTGCCGGCGATGATCTCGGTCGACGGACCGACCACGAGATCGGGGTGCACCCCGGACATGATGTCGGGGTTGCCGGCCTTGCCGATCGCGACGATCCGGCCGTCGCGAATACCGATGTCGGCCTTGATGATTCCCCAGTGGTCGATGATGACCACGCCGGTGATCACGGTGTCGGGTGCGCCGTCGGCCCGGGTTGCCCGGCCCTGGCCCATCGACTCGCGCAACACCTTGCCGCCACCGAAGACCGCCTCGTCGCCGGCCAGACCCGGCCCGCCGCTGCGATCCTCGGTGATCTCGATGAACAGATCGGTATCCGCCAATCGGATGCGGTCGCCGGTCGTGGGTCCGAAGAGCGCTGCATACCTGGCGCGGGAAATGGCGCTCATCGGTGCTCTCTGTTCTTCGCGCAAGCGCTCATCGGTGCTCTCTGTTCTTCGCGCAAGCGCTCATCGGTGCTCTCTGTTCTTCGTGCAAGCGCTCATCACGTGTCCAATCGGCCGGGCGGTTGCAGGCTCAACCCATACACCTCGCGTGATCCGCGCAGCGGTACCAACGAGACCCGCTGGGCAACACCGGGTTCGAACCGCACCGCGGTGCCGGCGGGAATGTCGAGCCGATGTCCGTGGGCGGCTGCACGATCGAATCGCAGGGCGGCATTGCTTTGTGGCAGGTGCACGTGGCTACCGACCTGGACGGGACGGTCGCCGGTGTTGAGGATCTCCATCTCGACCCGTCGCGCGCCCTGGTTGATCTCGATATCGCCGGTGCCGTAGACGATCTCGCCGGGCGCCCACGACGCATCGTCGGCCGTCATGGGATCGGATGGTGGACGGTGACGAGTTTCGTCCCATCGGGGAACGTCGCCTCCACCTGGACGTCGTCGAGCATCTCCGGAACGCCGGCCATCACGTCCTCGCGGCTGAGAACCTCGCGGCCGCTGGCCATCAACTCCACGACCGTGCGACCGTCGCGCGCCCCTTCGAGAAGGTGATCGGTGATCACCGCAACGGCCTCGGGGTGGTTGAGTTTCAGCCCGCGCGCCTGGCGCCTGCGCGCCAGCTCTGCGGCGTACGACAGCAGCAACCTGTCCTGTTCATGCGGCGTTAATCGCATAGTCGGGGATACTGCCACGCCCCGCACACCTCAGCAGCGCGAGGAAAGCGGCGGTTACTCGGCGGGCAGGTTCTGCAGCCGCACCTGGCCTCGCGCCACGACACGGTCGGTGTCGTCGGTGATGGTGATCAGCCACAGCTGCTGGCGCCGGCCGCGATGGATCGGAACCGATACTGCGGTCACCGTGCCGGCGGAGATGGCGCGCAGGAAGTCGGTGTTGTTGTTGACGCCGACCACGTGACCGCCGCCGTTCTCGCTGAGCCAGACCTGCCCCGACACGCTGGCCAGGCTCTCGATGATCGAGCAGTACACGCCACCGTGCACGATCCCCCACGGTTGCAGCAGCTTGTCGTTGATCTCGAGACGGGCGGTGCCGCCCTCGGGGGTCAGCTCGAGGAATTCGAGGCCGATCGCCGAGTCGAATCCGGCGCCGAGGCCGGCTGGGATGTCTGTGCTCACGCAGATTTGTCTACACGGCGATGTCCGGACCGTTGTGGTCGAGACCTGGAAATGCGGAAGGGCCCCGCACATGATGCGGGGCCCTTCCTTCGTGTGGACCGGGAGTCACTGCAGCCCTCAGGACTCCGGCGCGGTCCGGTGGTACGCGTCTTGCTTCAACAAAAGCATAGGCAAGGCTGCCCTAATTTAGCAATACCTTCCCTGCCGCTACTGACGGAATTCTCGTGGCGCCCCGCACGGGCAGCCCGAATCCGACCAGCGCGTCGAGCACGGCCTGGCCGCGACGCATGCTCGTGAGCTCGCTGGACCCCGCCAGCAGCGGCACCTGCGTCGCCGCGCCCACCACCGCGGCGCCGACGATGTGCCACATGGCCGCTATCGAGATCGCCGAGCCGCTGACCTCGGCAAGCTTGCCGAACAACGGCGCGAGGGTGCGATGACTGCGGTGTGCAATCCACGTCGTCAGTGCGGCCTCGTTCGGCAGGGCGACGATTCCATCCCGGATGGCGTTGTGCGACCGAGGATTCGGATGGTCACCGAAGAACGGGTCGTTCGGCAGTGCGCGCAGCGTGGGGTCGACGACGCCAACCCAGTCGATCGCGCCCTCGGAATCCACGTGCACCCACAGATTCTCCAGGCCGGTGTCCCAGGCGCGACCCTCGAGCACGAGCAGGGGCACCACCCGTCCGACGACCACGTGCGCCAGGGTCGCAGCGAGCTGCTGGGCCACCGCCGCACGACTTTCGGTCTCCTCGGCCGCCAGCCTGAACATCGAATGCAGCCGATCGGTCGTGAGCGCCTGCGTCAACGGCCACCAGCGCCGGCGTGACAGATCGCCGATCACCGCGACTCCGTAGACGCGGGGACATTCGGGATAAAGCTCACGCAATCGGCGGCTCGATTCGTGCAATGGCATCGCCTGCGCAATGGCCATGCTCGAGATGAGCGGGTCGTCGACCACGACCGTCATGGGACCTCCCGTATTGACTTAGGATAGCCTTACTATAGTCAGGCCGACCGCTGGAGCCACCCCCTGTGACTGGACTCACAAGGGCAGGCGAAGGGGACGGTGACCTCGGACGAACCCAAGCCGGAACATTCCGTCGGGCGTGCTCGACAACGCGCCGAACGGGATAGCCGTGCGCGATACGACACACGGTAGTAATCCCGTAGTACGCTGGACCTACCGTCTCTAGGAGATGAGCGAAGATGGCCAAGTTGACGCGTCTGGGGGAACTCGAACGCGCTGTGATGGACCACCTGTGGTCCACGCGCGAGCCCCAAACTGTGCGCCAGGTCCACGAGGCACTCGCGGCCCAGCGCGACCTCGCCTACACCACGATCATGACCGTCCTGCAACGGCTGGCGAAGAAGAATCTCGTCGTCCAGCACCGCGATGACCGGGCACATCGCTACGCCCCGACCCACGGGCGCGACGAACTGGTCGCCGGGTTGATGGTCGATGCCCTGGACCAAGCTGCGGACTCGGGTGACCGCGAGGCTGCGCTCGTGCATTTCGTCGAGCGCGTCAACGCGGACGAGGCGGCGGCTCTGCGCCGCGCGTTGTCCGAGTTGGAGAGCAAGCACCGGATATCGCCACCCGCTGGCGAGCCGGGCACCGGCTGAGAGACACTTACAGCGTGTCGGCGCTGGCCTTCTCCATCATGGCGCTGGTCCTGTCGGGACCGGTGCCGGCGATGCTGGCGCGGGCAAAGTGGCCGTCGCGGGCACCGCGGGCCGCGATCGTGCTGTGGCAAGCCATCGCGCTGGCCGCCGTACTCTCGGCCTTCTCCGCCGGAATCGCCATCGCGAGCAGGCTTTTCGCGCCCGGACCCGACGGCAGGCCGACCTCGACGCTCGCCGGTGAGATCGACGTGCTCGGCTGGCCACTGTGGATCACCTACGTAGCGGTATTCGCGCTGACGCTGATGGTGGGGGCGCGTCTTGCGGTGGCCGTCGTCCAGGTCGCGATAGCGACTCGGCGCAGGCGCGCACACCATCGGATGGTTGTCGACCTCGTCGGCAAGTCCCATAAATCCGGATTGCGCATTCTCGACGTCGACGAGCCCCTTGCCTACTGTCTGCCGGGCGTGCGGAGTCGCGTGGTGGTCAGCGAGGGCACTCTCACGACACTGGCGGACAACGAGATCGCCGCGATCCTGTCGCACGAGCGCGCACATCTGCGGGCCCGGCACGACCTGGTGCTCGAGATGTTCACCGCCGTCCACGCCGCGTTCCCGCGTTTCGTCCGTAGCGCGAGCGCACTTGATGCGGTGCGCTTGCTGATCGAGATGCTGGCCGACGACGCCGCCGTGCGTGCGGCGGGTCCCACTCCGTTGGCTCGCGCGCTGGTCGCGTGCGCCACGGGCCGCACACCCGCGGGAGCGCTGGCCGCGGGCGGGCCCACGACCGTGACCCGCGTACGCCGTCTTGGGGGCCGCGGTAACAGCCTCGGTGTGGCCGCATGCGCCTACGTGGCCGCCGCCGCCGTTCTGGTGGTACCCACCGTCGCGGTGGTCCTGCCCTGGTTGACCGAGTTGAATCGTTTGTTCACTGCGTAGCGCTTCTGTGTAGTAGGCCATCCCTGCTCGACCAAAACGAAAGGCTGCCCGAATGAGCTCGTCTGAAAATCCCACGAATGGCACCGCTCAGATCGGGGTCACGGGCCTCGCGGTCATGGGATCCAACCTCGCGCGCAACTTCGCCAGCCACGGATACACCGTGGCGCTGCACAACCGGTCCGTCGCCAAGACCGACGCGCTGCTCGCCGAACACGGCTCCGAGGGCAATTTCGTGCGCAGCGAGACCATCCCCGAATTCCTTGCCGCGCTGGAGAAGCCACGCCGGGTGATCATCATGGTCAAGGCGGGCGACCCGACCGACGCCGTCATCAACGAGCTGGCCGATGCGATGGAGGAAGGCGACATCATCATCGACGGCGGCAACGCGCTCTACACCGACACCATCCGCCGCGAGAAGGCGATCCGCGAGCGCGGACTCCACTTCGTCGGCGCCGGCATCTCCGGCGGTGAGGAAGGCGCACTCAAGGGCCCGTCGATCATGCCCGGCGGTCCGGCCGAGTCCTACAAGTCGCTGGGCCCGCTGCTGGAGGAGATCTCCGCCCACGTCGACGGCGTGCCGTGCTGCACCCATATCGGACCCGACGGCGCAGGGCACTTCGTGAAGATGGTGCACAACGGCATCGAGTACTCAGACATGCAGCTGATCGGTGAGGCCTACCAGCTGCTGCGCGATGCGCTGGGACTGAGCGCACCCGAGATCGCCGACGTCTTCGCCGAATGGAACTCCGGCGACCTGGACAGCTTCCTCATCGAGATCACCGCCGACGTGCTGCGGCAGACCGACGCCAAGACCGGCAAACCGCTTGTCGATCTCATCCTCGACGAGGCCGAGCAGAAGGGCACCGGACGGTGGACGGTGAAGTCGGCGCTGGACCTCGGGGTGCCGGTGACCGGGATCGCCGAGGCGGTGTTCGCCCGCGCGCTGTCGGGTTCGGTGGCGCAGCGCAAGGCCACCACGGGTCTGGCGTCGGGCGATCTCGGCGAGAAGCCCGGCGATGCAGCACGATTCATCGATGACGTCAGCAAGGCACTGTATGCCTCCAAGATCATCGCGTACGCGCAGGGCTTCAACCAGATTCAGGCGGGCAGCGCCGAGTACGACTGGGGCATCACCCCGGGCGATATGGCCACCATCTGGCGTGGCGGATGCATCATCCGGGCCAAGTTCCTCAACCGCATCAAGGAAGCGTTCGACGAGACGCCGGATCTGCCGTCGCTGATCGTCGCCCCGTATTTCCGTGAAGCGATCGAGGCCGCGATCGACAGCTGGCGCCGCGTGGTGGTGACCGCGACCGAACTGGGCATCCCGATTCCGGGATTCTCCTCGGCGCTGTCCTATTACGACGGGTTGCGCACCGAACGGTTGCCTGCGGCGCTCACCCAGGGCCTGCGCGACTTCTTCGGCGCTCACACCTACGGCCGCATCGACGCCGATCCGTCCGCGCGGTTCCACACGCTGTGGAGCGGAGACCGCAGCGAGGTCGAGGCCTAGAATTGGCCTGACATGAAGTTTCTCAACGGCCACCAGCCCGCCTTCGACCTGACCTACAACGACGTCTTCATCGTCCCCGGACGCTCCGATGTGATGTCCCGGATGGACGTCGACCTCTCGACGTCGGACGGCTCGGGCACCACGATCCCGGTGGTGGTGGCGAACATGACCGCGGTGGCGGGTCGGCGGATGGCCGAGACGGTCGCGCGTCGTGGCGGCATTGTCGTTCTGCCGCAAGATCTTCCGATCTCCGTGGTGCAGCAGACGGTCGACTTCGTGAAGAGTCGCGACCTGGTGGTCGACACCCCGGTCGTGCTCTCCCCCGACGACTCGGTGTCGGACGCGATGGCGCTGATTCACAAACGCGCCCACGGCGCCGCGGTGGTGCTGTTCGAGGGCAGGCCGATCGGCCTCGTCACCGAGGCGGGCTGCGTGGGTGTGGACCGGTTCACCCGGGTCCGCGACATCGCCATCGCCGACTTCGTCACCGCGCCCGCGGGCACCGACCCACGGAAGGTGTTTGACCTGCTCGAACACGCGCCCGTCGACGTCGCGGTGCTGACCGAACCGGACGGCACCCTGGCCGGTGTGCTCACCCGCACCGCCGCCATCCGTGCCGGCATCTACACACCTGCCGTCGACGCGACGGGCCGGTTGCGGATCGCCGCGGCGGTCGGCATCAACGGTGACGTGGGCGCGAAGGCGCGCAGCCTGGCCGAGGCGGGCGTCGACCTGCTGGTGATCGACACCGCGCACGGACATCAGCTGCGGATGCTGGACGCCGTCAAGGCGGTCGCCGCACTGGATCTGGGGCTGCCGTTGGCGGCGGGCAACGTGGTGTCCGCCGAAGGCACCCGCGACCTGATATCGGCGGGCGCGTCGATCGTGAAGGTCGGCGTCGGGCCCGGCGCGATGTGCACCACCCGGATGATGACGGGCGTGGGCCGGCCACAGTTCTCGGCGGTGCTCGAATGTGCCGCGGCGGCAAGACAACTCGGTGGTCACGTGTGGGCCGACGGCGGCGTCCGTCATCCCCGCGACGTCGCGCTGGCCCTCGCCGCAGGCGCCTCCAACGTCATGATCGGCTCGTGGTTCGCCGGCACCTACGAATCGCCGGGCGACCTCATGCGCGACCGCGAGGATCGGCCGTTCAAGGAAAGCTACGGCATGGCGTCCAAGCGCGCCGTCGCGGCGCGTACCGCCGCCGACGACCCGTTCGACCAGGCCCGCAAGTCGTTGTTCGAGGAGGGCATCTCCACGTCGCGGATGGGGCTGGACCCGTCCAGGGGCGGGGTCGAGGACCTGCTGGACCACATCACCTCCGGGGTGCGCAGCACGTGCACCTACGTGGGCGCAGGCAATCTCGCCGAGCTACCCGAGAAGGTTGTGCTGGGGGTGCAGTCCCCCGCGGGGTTCGCCGAGGGTCATCCACTGCCGACCGGCTGGTGAATCCGCCGGCCGGTCACCAACGGCTAACATGGACCCCACTCTTGACGTGTCTACTCGAAAGGGACCCTGTGCCGCAGGCACCCGTTGAGGCCGCGAGCTTGGGGGCAGAGCGGCCGGGCACCGTCTTGAAAGACGCTGAGCCGAACGACGCCGAGCCCTCCCCTAGTCGGCCGGGCAACAGGCCCGGCGCCCCATCGGTGTGGACGGTGAGCTCTCGATGACCCTCACGATGTCCTTGCTCTCCATCGGCGCGATCGTGTTGCTGACCGCCGGGACGGCGGTGTTCGTCGCCGCGGAGTTCTCCCTGACCGCGCTCGAGCGCAGCACCGTGGAATCCAATGCGCGCAGTGGCGCGCGCCGTGACCAGATGGTGCGACGGGCCCACCGGACGCTGTCGTTCCAGCTCTCCGGCGCACAGGTCGGCATCTCGATCACCACGCTGGCCACCGGCTATCTGGCCGAACCCGTTGTCGGGCGGCTGGTCCGGCCCGGTCTCGAGGCGATCGGTGTGCCCGACCGTTTCGTGGGTGGGCTGGCCCTGTTCTTCGCCGTGCTGATCGCCACGTCGCTTTCGATGGTGTTTGGCGAACTGGTACCCAAGAACCTCGCGGTGGCACGGCCGGTGCAGACGGCGCGCTGGTCGGCGGGTCCGCAGCTGCTGTTCTCGGCGCTGTTCACGCCACTGATCCGGATGACGAACGGAACCGCCAACTGGATCCTGCGCCGCCTCGGCATCGAGCCGGCTGAGGAACTGCGCTCGGCCCGCTCGCCGCAGGAGCTGGTGTCGTTGGTCCGCAGCTCCGCGCGCAGCGGCGCGTTGGATCCGGTCACCGCCGTGCTCGTGGACCGCTCTCTGCAGTTCGGTGAACGCACTGCCGAGGAATTGATGACGCCGCGATCGAAGATCGAGGCGCTGGAATCCGATGACACCGCCGCCGACCTGGTGGCCGCGGCGATCAAAACCGGGTACTCGCGCTTCCCGATCATCGAGGGCGACCTCGATGAAACCATCGGCATCGCGCACGTCAAGCAGGTGTTCGAGGTGCCGCCGGAGCGGCGGGCCACCACGCCGCTGGCCCGCCTCGCGCTGCCCGTTGCGAAGGTGCCCTCCACCCTCGACGGGGATGCGGTGATGACCCAGATCCGTGCGAACGGGCTGCAGACCGCGCTGGTCGTCGATGAATACGGCGGTACCGCGGGCATGGTCACCATGGAGGACCTCATCGAGGAGATCGTCGGCGACGTCCGCGACGAGCACGATGTCGAGCCGCCCGATGTGGTGCCCGCGGGCCGGGGCTGGCAGGTCTCGGGGCTGCTGCGCATCGACGAGGTCGCCGACGCCACCGGTTTCCGTGCGCCCGAAGGAGATTACGAAACGATCGGCGGACTGGTGCTCGAAAAGCTGGGACACATTCCCGACGAGTCCGAGTCGGTTGAGCTCACCGCGTTCGATCCCGACGGTGCCGCGCTCGAAGATCCCATCCGATGGCTGGCGACCGTGGTTCGCATGGACGGCAGGCGCATCGACCTGCTCGAGCTCACCGAACTAGGCCGCCACAACTCGGGAGATGAGGGCTGATGGGCGGCGATATCTTCGGCGTGCTGCTGACCTTTCTGCTGCTCGGTGCCAACGCCTTCTTCGTCGCCTCGGAGTTCGCGCTGATCTCCGCGCGCCGCGACCGCCTCGAAGCGCTCGCGGAGCAGGGCAAGAAGAGCGCGGTGACGGTCATCCGCGCCGGCGAGAACCTGTCGCTGATGCTGGCCGGCGCGCAGCTTGGCATCACGATCTGTTCGATCCTGTTGGGCCGTGTCGGCGAACCGGCGGTCGCCCACCTGCTGGAGAAGCCGTTCGGGCTGGTCGGTATTCCCGACACCGTGCTGCACACGGTGTCGTTCTTCGTCGCGCTCGGCGTCGTGGTGACGCTGCACGTCCTGCTCGGCGAGATGGTGCCGAAGAACATCGCGATCGCCGGGCCGGAATCGTCGGCGATGCTGTTGATCCCGACGTACCTGGTGTGGATCCGGCTCGCCCGGCCGTTCATTGCCTTCTACAACTGGTGCGCCAACATCACGCTCAGATCGTTCGGGGTCGAGCCGAAGGACGAACTCGACGTCGCGGTCTCGACCGTCGAGCTCTCGGAGATGATCGCCGAGTCACGATCCGAGGGCCTGCTCGACCAGGAGGAGCACGGCAGGCTCACCCGCGCACTGCAGATCCGCGATCGCGTCGCCAACGACGTCGCCATGCCCCTGAGCAAGATCCGCGCCGTCCCGGTCGCGCGCGCGGGCTCCGGCCCCACCCTGGGAGCGATCGAAGACGCCCTCGCCGAAACCGGCTACTCGAGGTTCCCGGTCAGCGACCCGGCCGGCGACTACGTCGGGTACCTGCACATCAAGGACGTGCTGCCGCTGGTCCACGACCCCGCCAACGAACAGGCGGTGCTGGACGCCTCGATGGTGCGCCCCCTGCCGAGGGTGCCGGCGTCGATGTCGCTGCCCGACGCGCTGTCGCGGCTGCGGCGGGACAACGCGCATTTGGCGCTTCTCACCGCGCCCGACGGCAGCGTGTCGGCGATGGTGGCGCTGGAGGACCTGGTCGAAGATTTGGTCGGCACCGTGCGTGACGGAACGCACCGTGTGTGAGGCTGCGCACACCGTCACCTGCGATTTCGTGCTCGACGAGCGCGACTGGACCGGCCGGGAGCAGCGTCACCGTGAACGGGTCGACGGTTTCCTGCGGTCGTTCCGTGCACCGGCCTCTGAGCCCCATCCAGTCTGGGATTTCTTGTTCACCTACTACAGCCTGCGTCCCCGGCAGCTGCGGACGTGGCACCCAGGGTTCGGCGTGGCGCTCGCCGGGGATTCGGCGGCGCGCTACCTGGTTCGCAGCGGTTACGGGCGCACCCCCGCCGGTGTGACGGTGAGTCGTGAATACCTCACCGGCCGCGCCGACACGGTGCGCTTCATCGCCGGGCTGCTGCGCGCGACGGCGTCGCGCCCGGCGCGACTGAACTGCTTCGGGCTGCACGAGTGGGCAATGGTCTACCGGGCGCCGAGGGTGCGCCATGAGCGCGTCCCGCTGCGACTCGGCGCCGCCGGAACTGATGAGGTCGTCGAATCGATGCCGTTGCGGTGCAGCCATTTTGACGCCTTCCGGTTCTTCACCAAGCCAGCCACCGAACGGAACAGCGAGCAGCTGACCCGCGACGGCCAGATCGGGTCCGAACAGCCCGGCTGTCTGCACGCGGCCATGGATTGCTACAAGTTCGCCTACAAGCTGGGACCCCTCGTGGACTCGGCGCTGGTGATGGATTGTCTCGAGCTCGCCACCCAAGCCCGTGAGCTCGACATGCGCGCCAGTCCCTATGATCTTCGCGACTACGGATTCGAGCCGATCGCGATCGAAACGCCCGCCGGGCGTTCCGAATACGTTCGTATCCAGCAGCACGTTGCCGAGCAGGCGGCACCGCTGCGGAAGCGCCTGACCATGGCGTGTGAGCAGTTGCTCGCCGCGGAAGGCGCCGGCGTGATGCACGAGGGAACCGGAGCCGCCTCGGCGGCGACATCAGAATTAGGCGCCGTTACCCGCGGGTAAGCTGGATCGACGGCACTGCGTTACGCGCCTTTGCGGCGAGGGAGGAAATATGACCGATCGCGTGAAAGTGGGCAACCTGCGTGTTGCCCAGGTGCTGTACGACTTCGTCAACGATGAGGCACTTCCTGGCACCGGCCTCGATCCCGACACCTTCTGGTCGGGCGTGGACAAGGTCGTCGCCGACCTGACTCCGAAGAACCAGGAACTGCTCGCCTACCGGGACGATCTGCAGGCACGTATCGACAAGTGGCACCGCCAGCGCGTCATCGAGCCGATCGATCCCGAGGCCTACCGGCAGTTCCTCACCGAGATCGGGTACCTGCTGCCTCCGCCTGACGACTTCACGATCTCCACCGCGGGCGTCGACGATGAGATCACCACGACCGCGGGCCCGCAGCTGGTGGTCCCGATCCTCAACGCACGCTTCGCGCTGAACGCCGCGAACGCCCGGTGGGGATCGCTGTACGACGCGCTGTACGGCACCGATGTCATCTCCGAAGACGACGGGGCCGAGAAGGTGCGACCAGGTACCGACGGCGGGTATAACCAAGTCCGCGGCGACAAGGTCATCGCGTACGCCCGCCGCTTCCTCGACGGCGCGGCCCCGCTGGCCACCGGCGCCTGGAGCGATGCGACCGGCATCAAGATCGACGACGGACAGTTGATCGTCGAGCTGGGCGACGGACAGACGACCGGCCTTGCGACGCCCGAGCAGTTCGTCGGCTACACCGGTGAACTCGGGTCGCCCTCCTGGTCGGTGCTGCTGCGCAACCACGGCCTGCACGTCGAGATCCTGGTCGACCCGGACTCCCCCGTCGGCTCCACCGATTCGGCAGGCATCAAAGACGTTGTCCTGGAATCCGCGATCACCACGATCATGGACTTCGAGGACTCCGTGGCCGCCGTCGACGCCGACGACAAGGTGCTGGGTTACCGCAACTGGCTGGGCCTGAACCGCGGCGACCTCTCCGAAGAGGTGGCCAAGGGCGACAAGACGTTCACCCGTGTGCTCAACGAGGACCGCACCTACACCACACCTGACGGCGAGGGCGAGCTGACGCTGCCCGGCCGCAGTCTGATGTTCGTGCGCAACGTCGGTCATCTGATGACCAACGACGCGATCGTGGACGTCGATGGAAACGAGATCCCCGAGGGCATCCAGGACGCGCTGTTCACCAGCCTGATCGCGATGCACGGGCTGAAGGCCGACGAAGACGGTGTCACGAAGAACGGCCCGAAGGTCAACAGCCGCACCGGCTCGATCTACATCGTCAAGCCCAAGATGCATGGGCCCGACGAAGTGGCCTTCACCGTCGAGCTGTTCGGGCGGGTCGAGGACGTGCTCGGTCTGCCGCCGAACACCATCAAGGTCGGAATCATGGACGAGGAGCGACGCACCACCCTCAACCTGAAAGCCTGCATCAAAGCGGCACGCGACCGCGTGGTGTTCATCAACACCGGCTTCCTGGACCGCACCGGCGACGAGATCCACACGTCGATGGAGGCCGGCCCGATGATCCGCAAGGGTGCCATGAAGACGCAGCCGTGGATCCTGGCCTATGAGGACCAGAACGTGGACGTCGGCCTGGCCACCGGGTTCTCCGGGCGCGCACAGATCGGCAAGGGCATGTGGGCCATGACCGACCTGATGGCCGACATGGTCGAGCAGAAGATCGGTCAGCCGAAGGCAGGCGCAACCACCGCGTGGGTGCCGTCGCCGACGGCGGCCACCCTGCACGCGATGCATTATCACGAGGTCGACGTGTTCGCCGTGCAGAAGGAGTTGCAGGGCAAGACGCGGACCACGATCGACGAGCTGCTGACCATCCCGCTGGGCAAGGAACTCGCGTGGGCGCCCGAGGAGATCCGCGAAGAAGTCGACAACAACTGCCAGTCGATCCTCGGCTATGTGGTGCGCTGGATCGACGCGGGTGTCGGCTGCTCCAAGGTGCCCGACATCCACAATGTCGCTCTGATGGAAGACCGTGCCACCCTTCGGATTTCGAGTCAGCTGCTGGCGAACTGGTTGCGCCACGGTGTCATCACCGAGGACGATGTGAAGGCCAGCCTGCGGCGGATGGCCGCGGTGGTGGATCAGCAGAACGAGAAAGATCCGGAATTCCGGCCCATGGCACCAGACCCAGACGGCAGCGTGGCGTTCACCGCCGCACAGGAGCTG
Organism: Mycobacterium sp. 29Ha; assembly: GCF_032883055.1. Lineage (NCBI taxonomy): Bacteria > Bacillati > Actinomycetota > Actinomycetes > Mycobacteriales > Mycobacteriaceae > Mycobacterium > Mycobacterium sp. 29Ha. Next base: position 161,337 of record NZ_JAMQTI010000009.1, on the reverse strand, counting down.
ATCTTGGCCGGGGGGGCTCAGCCGAACGGCTATACCGAGCCGATCCTCCACCGCAAGCGCCGAGAGTTCAAAGCAGCAAATAACGGTGGTTGATCCGATGACCCGTCGACGTAGCGAGCACAAGGGCTTCCGTGGGCAGGCATAGCATTCCCGACCCCGAGGATTCGGCCGGCGAAGAGCAGCACGACGAACCGGAGACCACACGCTTCGGCCAGTCTGGCGACTACCAGCCGGATTTTGGTCCTGGCTACCGCGAACCGGAGTACGACGCACCGCAATACCGCGAACCGGAGTACGACGCACCGCTGTACCGCGAGTCCGAACAGGACGCACGGGGCTTCTCCGACCCTGGTTATCGCAGCGAGGATGTCAACGACGACGAGATTTACGAAGACGCCGACCCTGCCGACAGCTTCGGCCTGCAGCGCGTCGGTTCGTCGACCCCACCGCCGCCCGGTCGTCCGCGCTCGGGCCCGGCGCACGGCGGTGAGTGGGACGGCGGGGAATGGACGGGCAGTCATCGCGCGGTGACTGCCGGCCGGCGAGGCGTCAGTATCAGCGTGATCGCTGCCCTGGTCGCAGTCGTCGTGGTCGTCGGCGCGGTCATCCTGTGGCGGTTCTTCGGCGATGCGCTGTCCGATCGCAGTGATGTCGCCGCCGCCCGGTGCGTGAACGGCGAACTCGCCGTCGCTGTGGTCGCCGACCCCTCGGTGTCGGACCAGATAAAGATCCTGGCGGACAATTACAACCGCACCGCTGCGCCGGTGGGTGACCGCTGCGTGAAGGTCGGGGTCACGCCCGCCGATTCGGATCAGGTCGTCAACGGATTCATCGGCCAATGGCCCGCCGAACTCGGCGAGCGGCCTGCCCTGTGGATCCCGGCGAGTTCGATGTCGGCGGCCCGCCTCGAGGCCAGTGCCGGCGAGAAGACCATCAGCGACAGCCGCTCGCTGGTCACCACTCCAGTGGTGCTGGCGATGCGGCCACAGCTCAAATCCGCTCTGGGTCAACAGGACTGGAGCTCGTTGCCGACGCTGCAAACCAACCCCAGCGCGCTGGACGGGCTGGGGCTTCCGGGCTGGGGTCCGTTGCGGTTGGCGCTACCGCTGTCCGGTGACAGCGATGCGTCATATCTGGCGGCCGAGGCGGTGGCAGCGGCATCCGCACCCGCTGGGGCGCCCCCCAATTCCGGTATCGGCGCGGTGAACTCGCTGGTTGCAGGCCAGCCCAAACTCGCCGACAAGAAGGCGTCGACGGCCATGGACGCGCTGCTGAACGCCGACGATCCCGCGGCCGCGCCGGTGCACGCCGTCGTCGCCACCGAACAGCAACTCTTCCAGCGCGCCGCCGCACTACCCGATGCGAAGAATGTGTTGGCGTCGTGGCTGCCGCCGGGACCGGTGGCGATGGCGGACTACCCCACGGCCCTGCTGGCCGGCGATTGGCTGTCGCAGGAACAGGTGTCCGCGGCCAGCGAGTTCGCACGGTTCATGCGCAAGCCAGAACAACTCGCCGAGCTGTCCAAGGCCGGCTTCCGCACCGAAGGCAGCACACCGCCGGACAGCGACGTCACCGACTTCGCACCGCTGGGCGCCCCACTGTCGGTGGGTGACAACGCCGAGCGCGTCGCGCTCGCCAACTCGCTGACCGCACCGGTGACCAACCCCGCGGTCACGATCATGCTGGATCAGTCGATGCCCACCGACGAGGGCGGCGAATCGCGGCTGGGGAATGTGGCGGCGGCACTCAATGCCCGGTTGCAGGCGCTGCCGCCGAATTCCGCGGTTGGCCTCTGGACGTTCGACGGTGTCGAGGGTCGCTCGGAGATCCCGATGGGTCCGCTGTCGGATCAGGTCGACGGCAGGCCCCGGTCCGCGGCGCTCACCGCGGAGCTGGACGGACAGACGGCATCGAACGGCGGCGCCGTCTCGTTCACCACGTTGCGGATCGTGTACGACCAGGCCAAGCAGAATTTCCGTGCGGGTCAAAGCAATTCGGTCCTGGTCATCACCACCGGTCCGCACACCGACCAGTCGTTGAACGGTCCGGGGCTCGAGCAGTTCATCCGCGGAGCGGTCGACCCAGCCCGTCCGGTCAAGGTGAACATCATCGACTTCGGCGCCGACTCCGACCGCGCCACCTGGGAGGCGGTCGCCGAGATCAGCGGCGGCAGCTATCAGAACCTGGCCAGCTCGACGGGCCCGGAGTTGACGTCGGCGGTCGCGACCCTCGTCGGCTAGTGCGCCGCCAGCAGGCTCAGCGCGGCCCGGGTGAACTCCTCCGGCACCTCCACCTGCGGGTAGTGGCCGACGCCGGGAAGCTCGACCACACGTGCGGCGGGGCGCAACTCGCGTAATCCGTCGAGCACATTCGTGGTCGCGACCGGGTCGTCGAGTGCCCAGACGAAGCTCAACGGTTTGGGCCAGTCCCGCACGGCACCGTGCCATCGCGATGCGTATTTCACCCGCTCGTCGAGATACGCGATCAACAGATGGGCGATGCGGTGCCCGTCGTTGTGGGACCACAGCGCCCACTGCGCCTGCCCCTCTTGTTCGCTCATAGGATGCTCGGCGCTGAACAACCTTCCGAAGGCGCGCTGGAACGACGATGCGTTGGAGAGACGGCTCAGGATCGGACCCAGCGGGCCGCGAAGCAGCTTCTGGGCCGGCCGCAAGCTGGCCCGGTGCAGGATCACGCTGCCATTGCCGATCACGGCGCGTTGCAGTTCGAACGGCAACCGCCCCTGCAGATCTCGCGCCAGCAGCTCGGTGGCCACGGAGGTGCCCATGTCGTGCGCTATCAACTCCACCGGCCCCGAGGTGGTCTCCGCGACCACGGTCTGCACGATGTCAGCCTGCTCGAGCAGGCTGTAACGGTGCGGACGCGGCTTGTCCGACAGTCCGAAGCCGAGGAAGTCCAGCGTCACCCAGGCCCGGTCACCCAGGTGCGGCACCACCCGGTGGTAGTCGTAGGAACTCGACGGGTAGCCGTGCAGCAGCAGGATGGTCGGGCCCTCGCCCGGCGCCGAGCGGACGAACACCCGACCGGCGGGCGTGTTCATCGAGCTGCCGCCGTCGCGCCACTCTGTCACGCTGGGGGGTAACACCTGACGAACCGTAATCAATGGCGTTGGCGGAGGGATCGAAATTGCCGAGCGAGTTCACACCCGACCCTGAGCTGTATCAGTTCACGTCGCGATGGTTCGACAGTTCACGCGGCCGGGTGCACTACATCGATGAAGGTACCGGTCCGGTGATCGTGTTCTTTCACGGCAATCCGACATGGAGTTTCCTCTACCGCAACATCATCGCCGGGTTGCGCGATCGCTTCCGGTGCATCGCGCCCGACTACCTCGGCTTCGGGCTCTCCGAGCGCCCATCGGGGTTCACGTATCGAATCGACGAGCATGTCTCGGTGATGGGCGAACTCGTCGACCACCTCGAACTCGATCGCTATCTGAGCATGGGCCAGGACTGGGGCGGCCCGATCAGCATGGCGGTCGGCACCGACCGCGCCGATCGGGTGCGCGGAGTCGTACTCGGCAACACCTGGTTCTGGCCCACCTCTGAGTTGTCCACGAAGGTTTTCAGCGTGGTGATGGGCAGTCCGCCGATGCAATGGGCGATCACCAAGCGGAACTTCTTCGTGGAGCGGATGATTCCGGCGGGCACCAGCACATCATTGGACGACGCGGTGATGGAGCACTACCGCGGAGTTCAACCGACGCCACAGGACCGGGCCGGGGTTGCGCGCATGCCGAAGGAGATCCTAGCGGCCCGTCCGCTGCTCGAAAGGCTCAGCCGCGACGTGCCCACCAAACTCGGATCGAAACCGGCGTTGTTCGTCTGGGGCATGAAGGATTTCGCGTTCCGGCCCGGACCGAACCTTCCGCGCATGCGCGAGGCATTCCCCGATCACGTTGTCGTGGAGTTGGCGGAGGCCAACCACTTCATGCAGGAGGACGCGCCGGGACAGATCGCCGAGGCGATCATCGACCGCTTCGCCTGAGAGGTCAGGCGAACGCCTCCACCGGCGGGCACGAGCACATGAGATTGCGGTCGCCGTACGCGCCGTCGATGCGACGTACCGGCGGCCACACCTTCGGGCGGTAGTTCTTGCCCAGCGGGTAGGCCGCCTGCTCTCGGGTGTAGGGATGGTCCCAGTCGGACACCAGCAGGCATTCTGCGGTGTGCGGGGCACCGCGCATCGGGTTGTCGTCCACCGGCCAGGTGCCCGCGGCGACGGCATCGATCTCGCCGCGGATCGCGATCATCGCCTCACAGAACGCGTCGACCTCGGCCAGGCTCTCGCTTTCCGTCGGCTCGACCATCAATGTTCCCGCCACCGGGAAGCTCATCGTCGGCGCGTGGAAGCCGTAGTCCGCCAGCCGTTTCGCCACATCGTCGACGGTGACGCCCGTCTCCTTGGTGATGGTCCGCAGATCGAGGATGCACTCGTGCGCGACCATGCCGTTCTCACCGGTGTAGAGGACGGGGTAATGCTCACCGAGTCGACGGGCGATGTAGTTGGCCGACGCGATCGCGGTCAGCGACGCGGCACGGAGACCGCCGGCGCCCATCATCCGGATATAGGCCCAGCTGATCGGCAGGATCGACGCCGAACCATACGGCGCCGCGGACACCGCGTATTTGTCGGGTAGTTCGTCGGCCAACGGATGGCCGGGAAGGTACTTGGCCAGGTGGGAGCGCACCGCGACCGGCCCGACACCCGGCCCCCCGCCGCCGTGCGGAATGCAGAACGTCTTGTGCAGATTGAGGTGGCTGACGTCGCCACCGAACCGGCCGGGCCGGGCGAGGCCGACGAGCGCGTTCAGGTTGGCGCCGTCGACGTACACCTGACCACCGGCGTCATGCACGGCGGCGCAGATGTCGGCGATGTCGTGCTCGAACACACCGTGCGTCGACGGATAGGTGATCATCAACGCGGACAACCGATCCGCGTGTTCGTTCACCTTCGCGCGCAGATCATCGAGGTCGACATCGCCGTTCGCCCGGCATGCCACCACAACGACCCGCATCCCCACGAGCGCCGCCGATGCGGCATTGGTGCCGTGCGCGCTCGACGGGATGAGGCACACGTGACGGTCGGGCTGGCCGCGTTCGGCGTGATACGCCTGGATCGCCAGCAGTCCGGCGTACTCCCCCTGCGATCCGGCGTTGGGCTGCAAGGACACCGCGTCGTAGCCGGTGATCGCGACCAACCATGTCTCGAGGTCGGCGATCAGCTTGCGCAGCCCGGGTGCGTCGGATGCCGGGGCGAACGGATGCTGGCGCGCGAACTCCGGCCACGTGATGGGCTCCATCTCGGCGGCCGCATTCAGCTTCATCGTGCACGATCCCAGTGGAATCATGCTGCGGTCCAACGCAATGTCTTTGTCAGCCAACGACCGCAGATATCGCATCATCTCCGTCTCGGTGCGATACCTCGTGAACGCGGGATGGGTCAGGAACTCCGAGGTGCGGGTTGCGATGTCCGGGCCGTCGAACGCGTCACCGGCCGCTGCCCCGAAAGCCGACAGCACGGCCTCGACGTGTTGTGTGGTGGTGGCCTCGTCGCAGGACACCGACAGGTGGTCGTCGTCGACCAGCCAGACGTTGACACCGTGAGCCTTGGCGGCGTCGCGGATCTCTGCCGCCCTGCCGGGAACCCGGGCCAGCACGGTGTCGAAGAACGCGCGGTGTACGACCTCCACACCGCCGGCGGTCAACCCCGCGGCGATCGCGCGGGCACGCCCGTGCACCCGCCGCGCGATCGCGGACAACCCGTCCGCGCCGTGGTAACTCGCGTACATCGCCGCGATCACGGCGAGCAGCACCTGTGCGGTGCAGATGTTGCTCGTGGCCTTGTCGCGCCGGATGTGCTGTTCGCGGGTCTGCAACGCCAACCGATACGCCGGTGCCCCGTCGGCGTCGAGCGAGACTCCGACCAGGCGGCCGGGAAGTTGCCTGGCGTGCTTGGCGTGCACGGCGAGATACCCCGCGTGCGGTCCACCGAATCCCATTGGGACACCGAATCTCTGGGTGCTGCCGAAGGCGACGTCGGCTCCGATTTCACCGGGCGGTGTGATGAGCGCCATGGCGAGCAGGTCGGCGCCGACGGCGACGAGCGCGCCACGGTCGTGCGCCTGGGTGACCATGTCGCTCCAGTCGACGATCGCGCCGCTGGCCCCCGGCAACTGCGCGATGACTCCGAAGAACGCACCCTCCGGCAGGCCCTGCGTGAGATCGGCCTGGACGATCTCGATGCCCAGCGGCTCGGCGCGGGTGGCCAGCACGGCGGCGGTCTGCCGGTACACGTCGACGTCGACGACCAGCCGGTTCGATGATCCGCGGACCGCGCGGTGCATCAGCGTCATCGCCTCGGCGGCCGCGGTGCCCTCGTCGAGCATCGAGGCGTTGGCGACCTCGAGTCCCGTGAGGTCGCAGACCATGGTCTGGAAGTTCAGCAGCGCCTCGAGCCGGCCCTGGCTGATCTCTGGCTGGTAGGGCGTGTAGGCGGTGTACCACGCTGGGTTCTCAAGTATGTTGCGGCGCAACACCGGTGGCGTGAGGGTGTCGAAGTAGCCCTGCCCGATCATCGACACCGCGACGGTGTTCGTATCGGCGAGCGCGCGCAGTTCCGCCAGCGCTTCGTCCTCTGTGGCGGCCGGCGGCAGCTGATCCAGTCCCGGTGCCACCTGGTCTGCGTCCAGCGAGTCGAGAATGCCGGCCGGTAGCGCCTTCTTGGCGAGTTCGTCGAGCGAACCCACGCCGATGGTCGCGAGCATTGTGGTGACGGCGTCCGCATCGGGTCCGATGTGACGTGCGGCGAAGGTGAAGTTCTCGGAGTCAGACACCTGCGATTGCTCCAGACGCGTGAAGGTTGACGAACCGTTGGGTTCCTCTCCCTCTGTCGTCGGTGCCTGAGAGATTCGGCGACCCGCGCTGCACGCGAGAAGTGCCTTTCCCCATGGGCGGGCAGGGGTGGACCTACCACTTTCCAGAGGCATCGGGGCCATGCGCGGTCCTGGGTGCCTGAGAGGTTGACGGAGAGGTGTTGCTCCTTCGGCGTCCGTGGCTGGCGGCTACGGAACTCTCCCGCACAAGGGCGATGCGCTCACGAGTTTACCGGGACAGGCGTCATACCGACGCCGAGACTGCGCGTAGCCGAGAGAAAAGTCAGCCGATCTTGCGGTCGCGATGCTTACGCCGTGACGCCAACTCGTCCTCGGGCGCGGCGATCGACTCGCCGCCGTCCGCCCTCTCACCTGGGAAGTCGGCGATGGCACCGGTCAATTCGCGCATCGCGCCGGACACCGCGATACCGAAGACGCCCTGGCCACCCTGGAGCAGGTCGACCACTTCTTCGGCCGAGGTGCACTCGTACACCGTGGTGCCGTCGGAGAACAGCGTGATGTTGGCCAGATCCCGAACGCCGCGCTGGCGCAGGTGATCGACGGCGACCCGGATGTTGTGCAGCGAGATCCCGGTGTCCAGCAGGCGCTTGACGATCTTGAGGACCAATATGTCCTTGAACGAATACAGCCGCTGGCTGCCCGAACCAGCAGCGCTGCGGATGGACGGCACCACCAGCGAAGTCCTGGCCCAGTAGTCCAGCTGCCGGTAGGTGATGCCGGCGATCTGGCATGCGCTGGGACCGCGGTATCCGACGAGCTCGTCGGGAACCGAGTCATCCGGGAAAAGACCACCCTGAACGGGTGCGCTGGTAACGGTGATTCCCGATTCGGCGGGACCGCTTGTCGAGGACAGATCGAACTCCTCTTGACGTGGCGTGTCTCCCACTTTCGAATCCTCTCGCCGGTCGAACTCGCGTCTGTGACCTGCATGGCAGCACGTTTGCCCAAGCCCGAATGTGTCGAGCATACGCTTCCGCCGGGCCCGCGACTGCCCATCAGCAGGTCCGACCACCAAAGTATGGCTGCCCGATTGGCGGTTTGAAGAAACCCGCGCCGCGTGTCGAGGACGACGAGACGCTTCCGTGACAAACGCCACTCGGAAACGCCGCAAAAAGCTACGTGGCCTTGAAGTCGTCGGGCGACACGCTGTCGAGAAACTCCTTGAACTTCTCGACCTCGTCCTCACGTACCGCACCGGTGGCTTCATCGTCGTTCTCGTCGGGAATCAGCAGGCCGGCCTCGGCGAGCACCGCCTCTTCGACGTAGATCGGCACGCCGACCCGCAGTGCGATCGCCACGGAATCCGACGGCCGCGCCGACACCTTGATGTCCCGATCGAAGATCAGGTCTGCGTAGAAGGTGCCCTCTTGCAGGTCGACAATGCGCACTTCCTTGAGCGAATGGCCAAGGGCCCCAATGACATCTCTGATCAAGTCATGGGTCAGCGGTCGCGCCGGTTCCACGCCCTGCTGCTCGAGTGCGATGGCCGCGGCCTCCGATTGACCTATCCAAATCGGCAAGTAGCGGTCGCCGTTGGACTCGCGCAGCAGCAGCACCGGCTGATTCTGGGGCTGCTCCACGCGAATGCCGACCACACGAACCTCACCCATCTGTGTCCGCCCTTCGCGCCGATAGCCTGCAAAATTTGAGTCTAATCCTCAGCGATCAAGAACGTCGCGCACCGCCGACTTGATCAATGACGTGTGCAACGTGATGGCGAGCGCCGCCACCTCACGCGCCAGATCGTCGGCGCGGTCCCGGGCACCTGCCTTACCCGCCTTGACCACAGGCCCCGCGATCTGTGCGATCAGGTCAGACTGACGGTCGGCCGCCGATCGGAACGCGCGGAGGTGACGCGCTTCGACGCCGTACTCCGCCAGCGCGCGAGCGCACTGGGCGATCGTCACGGAGTGCTCGTCGAAGAAGCCGGCCCGGCCGGGAGTGATCACGCCCGCCTTGACCAGTGCCGTCAGGAGTTCGTCGTCGACGCCAGAGCGATTCAGCAGGTCCTCGCGTGACAGCCGCACCTGCGTCGGCGCGACGCCTGATACCCCGGCGCCGGAGTCTGGATCGTCGCCCGACACCGGCACCAAACGCGGTACCCCGTAAGCGGATCCGGTGTGCGGCAACTCGCCGTCGGGGTGGGCGTCCAGCTGCGCCTTGATGACTTTCAAGGGCAGGTACTGGTCGCGCTGGGCGGTCAGGACGAACCGCAGACGGGCGCAGTCGTAGGCGGTGAACCGACGGTAGCCCGACGCCGTGCGCTCTGGCGTGACCAGTCCTTCGGCCTCCAGGAACCTGATCTTGGAGATGGTCACGTCCGGGAAGTCCGGTCGCAGCAGATCGAGGACCGCTCCGATCGACATCCCAGTCAGAGCGGGGGTGTCGGGCTGACTCATTTACTCTTCGCGCAAGCGCTCATCGGGGTCACGCTCTTCGCGCAAGCGCTCATCGGGGTCACGCTCTTCGCGCAAGCGCTCATCGACCACTAGCCGGGCCCACCTTCGTCGTCACCCTTGGGCCCGGTCAGGAACACCAGGCGGAACTTGCCGATCTGCACCTCGTCGCCGTTGGCGAGCACCGCGGAATCCACGGGCTCCCGGTTGACGTAGGTGCCGTTGAGACTGCCGACGTCGACGACCTGGAACTCGTTGCTCTCGAGCCTGAACTCGGCGTGACGACGGCTCACCGTCACATCATCGAGGAAAATGTCGCTATCGGGATGTCGACCCGCCGACGTGGTGGGCTGATCCAGCAGAAACCGTGAGCCGGCGTTGGGTCCGCGCTTGACGACCAGCAGGGCAGAACCGACGGGCAGGCCCTCCACCCCCGTGACCGCTCCTTCGGAGCCCGCCGCTGCCGGGGCGTCCAACTCGTTGAGAAAGTCCGCGCGGAAGACTGATGTCGTTTCCACGGTGACATCGTCGGACGTCTGGTCCGCCCCGGAATTCTGGTCCTTGTCCGTCACCCGCTGCTCCTCACTGGCCGCTGTGGCGATATGGCGATATCAGGCCAACCCTCAGCCGAAAGTTCGTCTTGTGTCGACCGTACCGCGAGGCGGACTCCGTTGTGTCCACCACCGCCGGATCCGCCTCTGGTTGGTTATCCGGTCTGCAGAACCCTAACAACCCGTCATTCGCTCACTGTGGCGCGGTAGCCGTCGGCGTCCAGAAGCTTGCCAAGGCCGTCGGCCAGCGCACCGGAGTCGACCTGCAGGTCCAGCAGCCAACCTGCGCCGTAGGGGTCGGAGTTGACGAGCTGGGGATTGCCCTCTAGATCACCATTCACCGCAAGGACTTTCGCGCTGAGCGGCGCGTACAGGTCCGAAACCGACTTCGTGGACTCCACCTCGCCGAACGACTCGCCCGCGGTCACGTCGGCGCCGACGTCCGGCAACTGGACGAAAACGACGTCGCCCAACGCTGACTGCGCGTAGTCGGTGATCCCGACGCGGACGGTGTCGTCACCGGTGCGCTGCACCCACTCGTGTTCCTCGGTGTAGTGCAGGTCGGCTGGGATTTCGCTCACGGCGCTCCTTCTTCTCATTCGCGGTTCACCGCGGTGTTGTCATTCGCGGTTCACCGCATTGTTCTCATTCGCGGTTCACCGCGGTTGTCTCCGCGGGTTCGTTGCTGTCGCGCGCTCAGCTCACTTGACTGGCTGAGCGTATTGGCGAGGTTTCGGTTGCCGCAAGGCGGTGATGTCCACTCTGTCGGACTGCTGCACGTCCATCGAGCCGCCGACCCGCTCGACGCTGTCCGTCGCGCCGCCGGGAATGTTCATCGCCGCAGCCAGTGTGGGTGGATCACCAATCGCCAGAACTGAATACGGCGGGTTGAGTGTCACACTGTCGGCGACCAGCGCGCCGGGGCTCCCGACAAGCCAGGTGTCCAGGCCCACGCGTACCGCAGATCCTCCCCCGCGGATCTCCATCGCTTCGGCCCCGGCGTTGCGCAGCTCGTTGATCACATCGAGCATCGTTTCGGCCGGCACTCCCGGGGTGGTGTCGGTGATGGTCAGCGTCACGCCCGGGCCGGTGGCGGGCACCGTGCCGATCAGGATCGACAGCGCGGCAAGCCGAGCCTGCGCGCTCTCGATCGCCGCTTGATCGCTGCTGCCGGAGGCCTGCAGTTGCGCCAGCGTGCGCTGCAGTTCGGCCACTTCGGTGTTCAGGGCCGCCTCGCGTTGCTGCAGGGAGTCCAAGAGCACCAGCAGGTCGGCGGGGCGGGCGGTCTCCAGCGAGTCGCCCGATTCGGTCTGCCGCACCTGCGTGATGATCGCCAGCCCCAGCAGCACGCACAGCACCATGGCGAGTGCACCGAACACGATCTGCGACCGACCGCGCGCCGCGACGCCGACGACCCCGCCGCGATGCAGCTCGCCGATCTCGGGTGACGGCGCATCCGGCGGCAATTCGTGGCGGCCGTGCTGATCGGGCTCGGCCGAGTGGGCAGGGGTGTCGTCGGTCAAGGGGTCACGCGCCGAACAGTCTGCGCCGCAACGCGGCCGCGTTCCCGAAGATCCGGATGCCCAGCACCACGATGATGGCGGTGGACAGCTGTGTGCCGACCCCCAGTTGGTCTCCGACGTAGACGATGAGCGCGGCGACCAACACGTTGAACACAAAGGACACGACAAACACCTTCGAATCGAAGATGCGTTCCAGATAGGCGCGCAGACCGCCGAACACGGCGTCGAGTGCGGCGACGACGGCGATCGGTAGATACGGCTGGACGAACTCGGGCACGTCCGGGTGGAACACCAACCCGAGGACGATGCCGATGACGAGTGCGGCGATCCCGATCACGACTGTGGCTTCATCTGCTGATCACTGCCCAATCTCCTTGGCGAAGTTGACTTCCCGAATCGGACTCGCCGGCAGGGTGAGCGCCTCGGAGGTGCTCACCTGGACTCCGACACCGTACGACGTTTCCAGCAGCCGAAGCCGGTGCAGTCCGGCACTGCGATCGAAGATGTCCTGCATCGCGTGGGGCGGTCCGACGGCGAGAATGACGTATGGGCTGCTGATCGGTTGATTGTCGACGAGGATGCTGCTGCCCGCCTGCCGGATCGTCACGTTCGGCCCGATGCGCACACCGCCGACCGAGACCGCCTCCGCGCCGCTGAGCCATAGCGAATTGACCACCTGCTGCAGGTCGCGGTCGAGGATCACCTGCTGACTGCCGGGCACCCGCTCCTTCGACACGTCGGACAGGTCCACCGACATTCCCGGATCGTTGACGGTGATCTGCAGACCCGGCCCGATCACGGCGGTGGCCGCGGCGGCGAGGTTCGATTCGTCGAGTTGGCCAAGCAGTTGTTGGCCGCGCGCGTCACCCTCCAGGCGTTGGCGCTGTTCGGTGTCCACCTCGGCGGCCAGCGCATCGCGTCGGCTCGAGGCGTCGGCCACCGCCGCCTCGGCGGAACGCACGCTGCCGGAGAGCACGTGTTGGGTCTCCCGCACGCCGGGTGCGGTGGACCGGGCCTGGCCGACCGCGGCGACGAATACCAGCGCAATCAACACCGCGCCCGTGATCTGCCACGCCCACGTCTGCCACCGCTTGCGCTGCTCGCCGTGTTCTTTCGCATCCGCGGCCGCCTGGTAGCCGGGATCCAGATGGTCCGACAACAGGGAGCGCAGTAACGACGGCACCGGAATCAACGTCGGGCGATTCGCCACATGGGCGCTTCGTCCGGCTTCCGGGTCGTAGCCGCCGAGCTGACTCATCATCACTCCGGTGGCCTCAGCGGCCCACTTTGGGCATTTGACGCATCACCATCGAAACCTGGATCAGATACAGCACGCCCGACCATAGGTACATCGCCAGACCCCAGATCAGGAACGCCCAGCCGCACGCGAGAATCACCCGGCTCCACAACGCATCCCACTGCCCGAGCAGAATCAGCGGAAGCCCCGACATCAGCGCGAACGTCGCCGCCTTGCCGATGTAGGTGACCGGTAGCGCGGTCAGCCCCCTACTGCGCAGCAGTGGCAGCGTGGCGGCCAGCACGACGTCGCGACCGAGCAGGGTCAGCACGATCCACCACGGCACCGATCCGTGAATGGCCATCGCGATCGGGATGGCGACCATGTAGATGCGGTCCACTGCCGGGTCCAGCAGCTCTCCGAGCCGCGACGACTGATTGTCGACCAGCCGCGCGATCTTGCCGTCGGCCCAGTCCGAGACGCCGCTGAACATGAGCACGGCCACGGCCCATGCGTTCTCGTGCACCACCAGCAGCAGCCAGAGGAAAACCGGCACCAGCACCAGACGTAGCGCGCTGAGCACGTTGGGCACCGTCAGTACCCGGTCGCGCGGCTCCTGCATGGATAGAACCTAGCGGAATACCCCCGGCAAACTCAGCGCCGACAAGGTGTCGTCGGCCAGCGGGTTGTCGTGCACCATGTACGTCCACGTCGAGGTCGGCCGGGCCAGCTTGGACAGGTCGACGCCCGGTTCGTCCTCGATCGAGGCCGCCGTGTCGAAGGTCTGCTGCGCGGCCTCGATCGCGTCGGCGGCCAGCGAGGCGAACGCGTCGACGGCCATCCGGTGGAATTCGTCGAGCGGGTTCTGCCTGCCGAGGGCCCGCAGATGGATGCTCTCCCGGATGTCAGCGAGGAACGCCAGGTGATCGGCCCAGCCGCGGTCGAGGTGGTAGAGCATGATCAGGCGGCAGATCTTCTCGAGTTTCTCCTCGCCGACCTGCTCCACCAGCTCGTCGTAGCGGTCCGGCGACAGCTCCCGCAGCTCGTCGCGCGCGGTCGGCGTGCGCAACAAGGTGTCGCGGCGCTCCACCAGGATGGCGCGCTGCTGAGCGATCAGCTGGTTGTAGCGCCACGTGTTGGCGTGCACGTCGAGCATGCGGCCCTCGGCGATGCGCTGTGCGCTGTCCAGGTAGCTGGCCGCCTTGGGGCTGACGATGCGGCCGTCTTCGTCGGTCTGCATCGGCAACTTGTTCGCATCGAGGTGAGCGGCCACCACGTCGTCTTCCCAGCTGGAGAAGAACACCGACGATCCTGGGTCGCCCTGACGTCCGGCGCGTCCGCGCAGCTGATTGTCCAGCCGCTCGGTGTTGTGCCGCCCGGTGCCGATGACGTGCAGCCCGCCCAGTTCGGCGACGTCGTCATGGTCGGCTTCGTCGGACCCGCCGAGCCGGATGTCAGTTCCGCGACCGGCCATCTGGGTGGACACCGTCACCGATCCGAGCGCGCCGGCCTCGGCGATGACCGCGGCTTCCTCAGCGTCGTTCTTCGCGTTGAGCACGACGGCGGGCACCCCCGCCTTGACCAGGCGCTCGTGCAGGTCCTCAGACTCGGCGACGTCGCGAGTACCGACCAGCACCGGCTGGCGGGTCTTGTGCACCTCGACGATGTGCTCGACGATCGCGGCGGCCTTGGCAGCCGCAGTGACGTATACGCGATCCTCTTCGTCCTCGCGAATGTTGGGAGTATTCGGGGGAATTGGCGACACACCGAGTTTGTAGAACTGGCGTAGCTGCTCGCCGGCCGCCAAGGCGGTGCCGGTCATGCCGCACACCGTCGGGTACCGGTCGATGAGGGCCTGGACTGTGATCGTGTCGAGCACCTCGCCGGTCTCGGTGGTCTCGATGCCCTCTTTGGCCTCCACCGCGGCCTGCAGTCCGTCGGGCCAGCGCTGCAGCTGGGCAATGCGGCCACGCGAGGAGTTGATGAGGTGCACGGCGTTGTCACGAACGATGTAGTGCACGTCGCGTTGCAACAGCACGTGGGCGTGCAGCGCGACGTTGACCTCGGTCAGGGTGGAGCCGACGTGTTCCTCGGAGTACAGGTTGATACCGCCGAGCTTGGCTTCGAGCTTCTGCGCACCGCTCTCGGTGAGGTGCACGTTGCGGCTGTCGGAGTCGGTCTCGTAGTCCTTGCCCTCGGTCAGTTCGCCGACCATCCGGATCAGTTCGACTTTGGGGGTCTCGCGGTGCGTGGTGCCCGCCAATACCAACGGCACCAAGGCTTCGTCGACGAGCACCGAGTCGGCTTCGTCGATCACCGCGACATCGGGGTTCGGCGACACCAGATCGTCGACGTCGGTGACCAGTTGGTCCCGCAGGACGTCGAACCCGATCTCGTTGACCGAGCCGTAGGTGACGTCGCACTCATAGGCCTTGCGCCGCTCGTCGGCCGTCGATTCGGCGGTGACCCAGCCGACGGTCAGGCCCAGCGCTTCGATCAGCGGGCCCATCCACTCGGCGTCGCGGCGAGCCAGGTAGTCGTTGATCGTAATGACGTGCACATGCCGGCCGCCGATCGCATACCCCGCTGCGGCTATGGCACCCGAGAGGGTTTTGCCTTCACCGGTGGCCATCTCGACGACATCGCCCGCAAGCATCCGCAGGGCCGCATGCAGTTGCACGTCGAACGGCCGCAGTGAGGTGGTCCGGACGGATGCCTCGCGCGCGATCGCCAGGAATTGCGGAATGTCCGCGGAATCGGCGAGGTCGTCGAGATTCAGCAGCCTGGCGGCTTTGAGCAGTTGCTCGTCGTCGAGGTCAGCGGCCTTCGCGTCGAACTCTGCCGAGTCGCTCACCTGAGCCATCGACGACGCCTGGTCCCTGTCGGTGCTCGCCCCGAGCATCCGCCAGAACCGACTGCTGACACGACCTGAGGTGCGGGTTTTGGTCTTCGCCACAGCTTTACGGTACGCGGCCCGCCTCGGCGGGCGTGACCACACGTCAGCCGGCGGACGCGAAGTCGACGCGCACGCAGTCCGCGACGGCTTCGAAGCCGATTCGCTGATAAATGGAGTTGGAAACCGGGTTGGCGAGATCGGCGAACAGCACCACGTCGGCGGTTCCGCTGCGATGTGCGAGTTGGGCGGCGGCGGCGGCGGTGACGGCCGATCCGTAGCCGTGGCCGCGGCAGTCGGGCGGCGTGAACACGGGGCCGATCCGCGACGCGTCCGCCGCCGGTGCGCGCAGCATCGCCATGCTCACCAGGACGTCATCGACGGTCCACAGCGTGAAGCGGTCTCCCTTGCGCTCCGCCGCGTCGACGAACTCGGCTCCGTCGTTCGACACCCCGCTGAAGGCCTCACCGAAGAACTGCCCCACCCAGTCGACGATCAGATCGCGGTCCTCGTCGGTGGCAAGCCGGCCCGAGCCGCGGACTCCGACAGGAGTGCGCAACGTTCCCAGCCGATAGAGCCGCTCCTCGGTGTTCACGGTCGCGGTTTGTCCGGTCATGGCTTGCCACGCTTCGGCGAAGGTGAGCGCAGTTGTGCGCATACCGCGAACGCCGGGCAGTCCGGGCCGCCGATCGACGAGCTCCGCGGTAGCGGCGTCGACAGCACTAGGCGGAATTCCGCTGCACACCAACGGATAGGGCGGCGTCTGCAGAGCCGCACCCAACGGTTCACCGTCCCGCCATAAAGTCAGCAGCAGCGAGTCGTCCGGAAAGGTTCCGCCAAGCAGCAGCGTCAGCTCGATGGTGTGGGCGACGGGGTCGCGTCGATACAACGGCTCCGCGAAGGCGCGGAACTCGTCGACGGAATCATGAAGCCGCACATCCATCTATCCAGCATGTGTGCCGGCCGCCCGGCGCGTCGAGTGAATTTCCGCGCGCTCGTGCACGGCGACCGACCGCATTTGTACGGATTGACCCGGCGTGTCGTGTGCAGACACGGCCGCTCGCGAGGAGGAGGGACGCCCGGGATCAGCCCAGATTGGAGCGGCGCGGGTATGCCACCGTCGGATCGGTCAGTGTGTTGACGACCGCGGGCAGTCCGGCGGCGAAGGCCCGCTCCAGCGCCGGCCGCAGGTCGGCCGGCGTCGCCACCAGTTCACCGTGGCCACCCAGTGCGGTGACGACCTGGTCGTAGCGGGTGCCGGGCCGCAACTCGGCCACCACCGAGTAGCCGTACAGCATCTCCATGGGGTGTTTTTCCAGCGCCCAGATTCCGTTGTTGCCGATTATCGACACCACGTGAACTCCGTGCCGCACCAGCGTGTCCCACTCCATCCCGGAGAACCCGAATGCACCGTCGCCTTGCAGCAGCACGACCTGCCGGTCGGGCCGGGCCAGCTTCGCGGCCAGCGCATAACCGGGTCCCGACCCCAGGCAGCCGAACGGGCCGCTGTCCAGCCACGCGCCGGGCACATAGCTGTCGATGACCCGGCCCGCGTAGGAGCCGAAATCGCCGGCGTCGATGACGACGATCGCGTCGCGGTCCAGCAGCTCGCTTAGTTCGGCGTACACCCGCATCGGGTGCAGCGGCGTGCGGTCATCGGCCAACTCGGCGGCCTCTGCGGCCCGCGCGGTGGTTTCCGTGGTGCGCAGATCGGCGATCCAGGCCTCGTGGTCGGATCGCGTCGCGCTCGCCAGCGCGGCCAGGGTGGTTGTCAGATCCCCGTACATTTCGGCGGCGACCTCGCGAGGATGCGGTCGGTCGGGTTGAACGCGGTCGACCACGAGCAGGGTGGTGTCGGGTCCGAACACGCCGCCGAAGCCCAGCCGGAAGTCCATCGGCACGCCGATGACGACGGCAACGTCGGCCTCCCGCAACGCTTTCGACCGCGCTCGCGAAAATGCGAGGTCGTGATCGGCGGGCACAGTGCCGCGCGCCATGCCGTTCATCAGCACTGGGATACGCAGCGTTTCGGCCACGCGCAGCAGTGCGGTCTCGCCATGGCCCCACCACACGTTGGTGCCCGCCATGATGACGGGCCGCTGGGCCTCGCTGAGCAGCCGGACGGCCACGTCGACGGCATTGGCGTCAGGCGGCACCGACGCCGACGTACCGGGCAGCGCGCCCGGTGCGCCATCGTCATGAGCGATGCCGAATACGTGATCCATCGGGAAGTCGACGAACGACACCCCGGTCGACTGGCCGCCGACTCCCGCCGCGGCGCGCAGCGCGTCGTCGATCAGCGAGCCGACGGCGTCCGGCGACTGCGCGGTCGCCGCGAATCGGGTCAGCGGCGCAACGAACGGTACGTGGTCGATTTCCTGCAGCGAGCCCTGTCCCCAGCGCGCCGCGGGTGCGCGGCCACCGAGCACCACCAGTGGCGATTGGTTCTGTTGAGCGGCGGCCATTGCGCTCATCCCGTTGGTGACGCCGGGTCCGGCGGTGAGTGCCGCCACGCCGGGTACGCGGGTCACCTTCGACCAGCCCTCGGCGGCGAACGCCGCGGTCTGTTCGTGTCGAGTGTCGATCAGGCGAATGTTCTCGGCGTGGCAGCCGTCGTAGATGGAGAACAGATGTCCGCCGGACAGCGTGAAGACGGTGTCGATT
Source organism: Mycobacterium sp. 29Ha (assembly GCF_032883055.1). NCBI lineage: Bacteria > Bacillati > Actinomycetota > Actinomycetes > Mycobacteriales > Mycobacteriaceae > Mycobacterium > Mycobacterium sp. 29Ha. The sequence continues at coordinate 143,157 of NZ_JAMQTI010000009.1, read as the reverse complement.
CCGCTGGCTCGCAGTCGCCGGGCGATGAGGTGTCCGGCGTTGACGGAAGAGGCATCGGAAGCGGGAGCGTCATTGCTCATGGAGGCAGCATAATCAGCGCGTGCCAAACTCTTCGCAAACGCAAGTACTCATCGCCGGCGCCGGTCCTGTCGGACTCACCGCGGCCATCGAGCTGGCGCGCCGCGGTGTCGACTGCCGCATCGTCGATCCGCTTCCGGAACCGGTGCAGTATGCGAAAGCCGTTGGTGTGCAGCCACGTACGCTCGAAGTCTTCGAATCGATGGGCTTGTTGGGACGCATTCTGGACGCGGCCGTCGAGATGCACGGGCAGATCGTATATGTCAACGGCGAGAAGGTCGGCCAGGTCGAGTTCGCGATTCCGTCCGATGTGCCCTTCGGGTTCATCGCGATACCGCAGTACGCCACCGAACGAATTTTGCGCGAGGAACTGGCCCTGCGTGGCGTCGAGGTCGAGCGCGGGGTGCGGGTCGGCGGGTTTGAGCAGGACGGCGACGGCGTCCGCGTCACGCTGACCGGTCACGGGGGCGATCAGACCGTGCAGGCCGGTTTTCTCATCGGCGCCGACGGTGCGCACAGCGTCGTGCGCAAGACCCTTGGGTTGACGTTCGAGGGCGCGGCGTTCGAGGAGCAGTACATGCTCGGCGACGTCGAGGTGGATTGGTCGGCGCCCCGCGGTTACGCGATCCGCGCCATGCATCAGACCGACGGCGCGACCGACGAGCTGCTGGTGTGCATTCCCCTGCCGGGCCGCGGCCGGTACCGCATGTCGATGCTCGTGCCCCCCGAGCTGTCCGCCGCACCGTCGCAGGGCATCGCGCACGGGTTCGAGGGTGAGCGCAAACCCGAGCTGAGCCATGTGCAGGCGGTGCTCGACCGGCTCTCGCCGGAACCGACGACGGCACGAAACATGCGCTGGTCCTCCGTCTTTCGGATCAGTCACCGGATCGTCGACGCGTACGGGCGGGGCCGGGTGTTCGTCGCGGGTGACGCCGCGCACATCCATCCGCCGACGGGCGCCCAGGGGATGAACACCGGCATCCAGGACGCGCACAACCTCGCGTGGAAGCTCGCGCTCGCGGTGTCCGGCCGCGCGGCGCCCGGTCTGCTCGACAGCTACGACGCCGAGCGCCGCCCCGTCGGCGAAGAGGTTGTGGGCCGGACGGTACGCAGTGCGCGTGAGGGCATCGGCGCCGATTCCACCGACGTCGACTACGTGATCCGTCGCGAGGCCCAGCTGCTGATCAACTACGCCGACTCCCCCATCGTGGGAACCGACGCCGGTGCCCGGGCGCCCGACGCGACGGGTCTGACCCGTGCCGCGGTCACCGGGCCGCTGCGGCTGTTCTCACTGTTCGGGCTTGGGCACACGCTGCTGCTGTACGCGGACGGCGGCGCCGGACCCTCCGATGTCGAGCAGTTCGAGCGGGCCGCCGACGCAGCGACAGCGATCGCCGGCGGTCATCTCAACGTGTATCTGGTCGCCGCGCCCGGCGCCGACGTCGCAGGCACGGTACTGCCGTTGGTGCGCGATGCGGAGTCGAATTTCGCGACGGCGTACTCGGCGACCGGTCATTCCAGCTTCCTTGTCAGGCCAGACGGATACCTCGGATTCGCCGGTGCGCACGAGGATGTCGACGCTCTGACGGTGCACCTGCGGAAGACGTTCAACTGACCGCGGCCCGCGAGGACCGTCGCGCGGTCCGCACTGCGGTCGCTTCGCCGCACGCCGGTTGGTGTGCTGGGGGTGGCGCCGCTTGAACTCACAGTTCGAGTCGTCCATCGACTGGAGCCGCGAACTCGGCAATTCTGCGATCTGGATTGTGCAGACTTTCGTCATCACGGCGGTGTGCCTCGTCGTGGTCTTGGTTCTCCTCGGCCGTATGACCGAGTGGGGGCGCCAGTTCTGGCGCATCACGTCGGGCTATTTCACCGGCAGGCAGAGCGCGTCGGTGTGGGCGGTCGTCGGCGTCCTGCTGCTCTCGACGATCGTTTCGGTGCGCATCAACGTGCTCCTCACCTACTACGTCAACGACTTGTTCACCGCGGTACAGATTGCGTTTCAGGGCGGTACCGACGAGGCGGTGCGGTCTTCGGGCATCGACGGGTTCTGGGCATCCATCGCGGTGTTCGGCATCCTCGCCGGGTGTTACCTCGTGCGACTGCTCATAGACATGTACGTGACCCAGCGATTCATGATGCGGTGGCGAATCTGGTTGAGCCAACGCTACATCGGCGACTGGCTCAGCGACTTCGCCTACTTTCGCGCCCAGTTCACCCGTCGGCCCATCGACAACCCCGACCAGCGAATCCAGCAGGACATCGACAGCTTCACCGCGGGCGTCGGCGGCGACCCGAACAACCCGATCTTCAACTCGGGCAACACCCTGTTGTTCGGCGCGGTGCACGCCGTGGTGTCGGTGCTGTCGTTCGGTGCGATTCTCTGGCGGCTGTCCGAACCTGTCACCGTCGGCGGCATGGTGCTGCCCAAGGCGCTGTTCTGGATCGTGATCGCCTACGTGTTGGTGGTGACGATCGTCGCCTTCGTCATCGGCCGTCCGTTGATTCGCTTGAGTTACTTCAACGAACTGCGTAACGCGGGCTTCCGGTATGCGTTGGTGCGGTTACGCGATACCGGTGCCGCCGTGGGCCTGTATCGCGGTGAGAATGCGGAACGCAAACTGCTCGACGGGCGACTCTCCGACGTCATGCGCAACTACCGCAGCTGGTTGAACCGGATGATGCTGTTCTTCGGCTTCAACGTGACGATGAGTCAGGCGATCAATCCCCTTCCGTGGATCGTGCAGGCGCAAGCGCTTTTCGCACAACGGATTTCGTTCGGCGATGTATGGCAGTCGTCGAACGCGTTCACCGAGATCCACAACTCGCTGTCGTTCTTCCGCAACGCCTACGACCAATTCGCGAGCTATCGTGCGGTCATCATCCGGCTGGACGGGTTGGCCGAGCAGAACTCGCGAGCGGGGATGTTCACTTCGGTCGACACCGCGGGGTCGATTGACGATTCGTTGGAGATCGACGATGTCGATGTCCGCATGCCCAACGGCGACTTACTCGTGCGCGGGCTGGGGCTGCGGCTCGATCCGGGCGATGCGCTGTTGATCAGCGGGCGGTCCGGGGTCGGCAAGACGGTCCTGCTGCAGAGCCTGGCCGGCTTGTGGCCCTTCGCCACGGGCAGCGTCCGGTCTCCCGCCGGCCGTGCCGGCGCGATGTTCGTCCCGCAACTGCCCTACCTGCCGCTCGGCGACCTGCGTGCCATCACGTGCTATCCCCTCGAGAAGGGGCCGGACGACCGGGAGATCCAAGAGGCTCTCGTCAAGGTCGCACTGTCACACCTCGCGATCCGCCTCAACGAGGCCCAGGACTGGGCAAAGGTGCTTTCCGTGGGCGAGCAGCAACGCCTCGCGTTCGCCCGCATCCTGTTGAATCGGCCTGCGGTGGTGTTTCTGGACGAGTCGACCTCGGCGATGGACGAGGGCCTCGAGTTGATGCTCTACGAGTTGCTGCGTGCCGAACTCCCCGACGCCATCGTGGTGAGTGTGAGCCACCGCGCCACCGTCGAACGGTTCCACAGCCGGCGACTGGAACTGACGGGCGACGGCGAATGGCGGCTGGACAGACTCCCCACCGGCACTGGCGACCACTGGTAACGCCGGTAACAGGCTGGCGAGGTACCTTGCCACAGTGGAAGAGGGAATGTTCGTCCCCACGCTGGACTGGGGCCAAGAGCTCCTGACGTCGCTGCAGTGGATCGGCCAGGCGTGGTTGATCGCCGCGGTGGCGACGCTGTTGATCTGTGTCCTGATCGCGAAGTACACGGTGTGGGGCAGGCAGTTCTGGCGTATCACCGGCGACTACTTCAAAGGACCGGACAGCGTCAAGGTGTGGCTGTGGCTGGCGGTGATCCTGCTGTCGGTGATCTTTGGCGTCCGGCTCACGGTGTTGTTCAGCTTCCAGGGCAACGACATGATGACCAGCTTCCAGGTCGTGGCGGCCGGCGTCGCCGCGGGCGACGACGCAGTAAAGAACTCTGGACGCGACGGCTTCTACCTGTCGATGATCGTGTTCTCGGCGCTGGCCTTCCTGCACGTCGCACGCATCATGTTCGACCTCTTCATCACCCAGCGGTTCATGCTCGCCTGGCGCGCGTGGCTAACCGACCGGCTGACGGGCGACTGGCTCGACGGCAAGGCGTACTACCGCGGCCGCTTCATCGACGACACGATCGACAACCCCGATCAGCGGATCCAGTACGACATCGACATCTTCACCGCGGGCGTCGGCGGCCTTCCGAACACCCCGGCGAACACCTCCACCTCCACGCTGCTGTTCGGCTCGGTCAATGCGATCGCCTCGATGATTTCGTTCACCGCGATTCTTTGGAACCTGTCGGGAACGCTCACGCTCCCCTTCGTGAACTATGAGCTGCCCAAGGCGATGTTCTGGATCCTGATCGCCTACGTGCTCTTCGCATCGGTCATTGCGTTCTGGGTGGGCCGGCCGATCATCTGGCTGTCGTTCAGGAACGAGAAGTTCAACGCGGCGTTTCGCTATGCGCTGGTCCGGCTGCGCGACGCGTCGGAGGCCGTGGCGTTCTATCGCGGCGAGCTTGCCGAGCGCACCGGATTGCGCAAGCTCTTCGCGCCGATCGTCGCCAACTACAAGCGGTGGATCAACAGGATGATGGCCTTCTACGGCTGGAACCTGTCGATGAGCCAGATCATCGTCGTGCCGCCCTATCTGTTTCAGTTCCCGAGATTCTTCGACGGCGAGATCACCCTTGGCGCGATGAGTCAGTCGGCTTCGGCGTTCGGCAACATCGAATCGGGGCTGTCCTTCTTCCGCAACGCATACGACGCGTTCGCGGGCTACCGCGCGTCGATCATCCGCCTCGACGGGTTGCTCACCGCGAACGAAGAGGGCAGGGCGCTCCCCGAGATCACCACCACGCCGTGCAGGGACGGCACCGTGGAACTCAAGGACATAGAAGTCCGAACCCCCGACGGTAAGCAGCTCGTCAAACCACTCGACTTGCGCCTCGAGGTAGGCGACACCTTGGCGGTCAAGGGCGAATCCGGCTCCGGCAAGACGACCCTGTTGCGCAGCCTTGCCGAGTTGTGGCCGTTCACCACCGGCACATTGACGCGGCCGTGTGGGCCCAACGAGACCATGTTCCTGTCCCAGATGCCGTACGTTCCTCTCGGCAATCTGCGCGCGGTCGTCAGCTATCCGACCGAGGAAGGCGACATCGACGACAGGACTCTGAAGCGCACGCTGGAACAGGTGGCACTGCCGCACCTGGTCGATCGACTCGACGAGGTCGAGGACTGGGCCAAGGTGCTCTCCCCCGGCGAACAGCAGCGCATCGCGTTCGCCCGCATTCTATTGACCAAGCCGTTGGCCGTGTTCCTCGACGAGTCGACGTCGGCACTCGACGAAGGTCTGGAGTACCTGCTGTACACCCTCATTCGCAGCGAGCTGCCCGACACCATTCTGGTGAGCGTCAGCCACCGTAAGGCGCTCGAGCAGCATCACACCCATGAACTCGAGCTGCTCGGCGAGGGTGAGTGGCGGTTCGGCCGGGTAGGCGGCGAGGAACCCGCGCCGGTCTAGGTGCAGGCCTGAGCGGCGTGCGTACCCGCACGGCGGCCGAAGAACGACCCTTCGCCGAGCTGGGTGCCGCTGGCATAGCCCTTGCCGTCCTGCGCGATGTTCGACGCGCAGGCGCCCGCGGCATAGAGGCCTTCGATGACGCTGCCATCGGAGCGCAACACCTGTCCGTCGATCGACACGTCGAGACCGCCCATGGTGAATCCCGAGTACATCGCTACGCCCAGTGACAGATCGAACGCAGCCCACGGGCCGTTGTCCTGTGCCGCAACGTATTCCGGCTGTTTGTGGAAGTCCGGGTCTTCGCCGCGCGCGGCGTTGTCGTTGTAGCGGTCGAGGGTGGCGGCGAGCTTGCCCGCCGGAATGCCAAGCGCCTCCTCCATTTCCGCGACCGTCTCGAATCCGTCGATGAACTTGATCAGCGGCATCTCGGGCATCTGCATGTGCGCTTCGTCGACGATGAGGTATGCCTGCTGGTCGGGTTGTTCCAGGACGTACGCCGATGTGCGGGAGTGGTAGGAATCCTCGGTGACGAACCGCTCGCCCCGGTTGTTGACGATGACACCGGTCAGCAGAATCTCCGGCGGGTACGCGGCGGCGGTGATGAACAGCCCGTCTAGGTTCTCCGCCACGCCACCGGCCGATACGCCGAGGGCGATGCCGACTCCGTCGTCGTAGGGGTTGCCCAGGATGTAGGGCTCTACCTCGCCGTGGTGTTTGGTTTTCCGTTTCTGACCGAGCGCTGGAGTGTGCTCGGCGACCATTTCGGCGTTCATCGCGAAGCCGCCGGCGGCGATGACGACGGCCTTGGCTTTGATCGCCCCGGTTTCGCCGAAGTGCTTCCAGCGGACCCCGACGACGCGGCCGTCGTCGACCACCAGATTGGTCACGCCGGTCTCATAGCGGATCTGCACGCCCTGATCGGTCGCACGTTTCACCAGCAGGTCGATGACCATGGCGGCGCCGCCCAACTCTCCCGGAACCGGAACCGAATGTCCGCGCGGCGCCGGTTTGGCCTGCTCACAGTACGGCCATACCTTCTCGTTACCGGTGTAGGACAACCCCTCGGTGCCGGGCGGCACCACCACCTTGCCCTTCCAGAAGCTGCGTTCGAACTGAAACCCAAGCGCCTCAAGCCAATCGAAGTGTTCGACGCTTTCGTCGCAGTAGAGGCGAATCTTGTCGAGATCCGGGTCCGCCGAGACGGCCACGAGATACTTGTACATCTCATCGGCGCTGTCGTCGTGTCCGGTGGCCTGCTGCACCGCTGTGCCGCCGCCCAGATAGAAGTGGCCACCGGCCATCGCACTGGTGCCGCCTGCCGCGGGCGCCTTCTCCAGCACCAGAACGTCGGCTCCCGCCGCCGCGGCGCTCACGGCTGCGCAGCCGCCGGCCATGCCGAAGCCGATGACCAGGACATCGACCTCGTCAGACCATGACTGAACATCGGCCGCGTCGACGGTGTCCGGAATGTCGAGAGCGCTCACTGTTGCTCCTGTTTCACATAGTCGAAAAATGACTTGATCTCGTCGGGGATGACGGCGATCTCGATGTAGGGGGCGCCGGCCTCGACGGCCGACAGGTAGGCGAACCGCATCCCGCCGGGCATGATCCCCTGCTGCACGACGGGGGTCCCGTTGGCTTCTGCGTCGCGCAGTGCAGCGTCGAACGCCGCGGAGTCGGGTGCCTCGACACAGATGTGGTGCAGACCGGGTCCGCAGCTGTCGAGGAACTCGGAGTACACGCTCGGGCCGCCGCCGATCGGTGCGATCAGCTCGAGCTGGGTGTCACCGGCGTAACTGAACGCGATGTCGGCGGTGAAGTCGGCGGGCGCGCCGCGGAAGGTGCACGTGTCGGGCGCGAAGTGGACGTCGGGTATCCGCACCCACTTCTTGGCGCCCAACATCGTGGTCAGCGCCTTTTCGGTGACATCGAGGTCCCGCGTCACCCACGCAATCTGGACAGGTGTCTGGGCATGCATCGGGTCGAGGATATCCCCGGCCGCCCCGGATGGCTAGAACGTGTTCTAGTTTTCCTCGCCGAGGTACGCCGCCAGGCATCGCTGTGCCATCTCGCGCGCTGTCGACGGGTCGGTTCCAAACGCGATGTTCGCGTCACACCACCTCTCGACGGACAGGGTGAGGAACCGCCGACCGTCGTCGGTGACGATCCACTGCTCACCGAAGGACGGATCGATGGCCGCCCCGGTCGCCACGTGGATCGCGAGCCCGAGCACCATCGAATCCCAACCCATCCCGACCGCGCCGGGCCCGAACTGGTCCCAGTGGTCGTCGACGTGGGCGATGTGCTCGATCACCAGGCGCGAGCGGTCCGGGCCGTCGGCGCTGACGGTGACATCGATCCAGCTGACACCTCCGCCGAATTCCCAAGTCGCGGTGAAGTTTTTGGGCGGATCGCAGGTCAGGACGGTACCGCCCGCCTGACCCTCCAACTGGTAGGAACCGCCGACCGTCAGGTCGCCGGAAATGGGCATCAACCACCGGGGAATGCGCTCGATGTTGGTGACGGCGTCCCAGAGGTCGTTCTGATCGGTGTCGTAGGACTGGCTGATGGTGACGACGTGCGCTTCCTTGGCATCGATGATGCGCGATCCCAGCTTGCGCTCGACGGCGTTGATTTGATGCTCGATATCGACGTCAGTCATGTTGCCTTCCTTGGCTTCTGCGTTGTCGTTTTCCGCGCGCGATCTCGGTCGCCAGGGCGTCGAGTCGCGGCGCCCAGAACCGGCGGAAGCCGTCAAGCCACTCATCGACGTCGCGTAGCGCCGCGCCGTTGACGGCGTACAGCCTGCGCTGCCCGTCCGGCCGTACCGAGGTGAATCCGTTCTCGCGCAACACCTTGAGGTGCTGCGACACCGCCGGCTGGCTGATCGCGAACTCTTCCTGAATCTGCGCACCGATGGTCCCCGCCGACTGCTCGCCCTCGGCGAGTAATTCGAGAATGCGCCGACGCACCGGGTCACCAAGGACGTCGAACGCGTGCACGGTCCTAGATTAAAGTAGACACTTATATAAGTCAATAATGAATTATCGGGTGAGCATCTCGATCAGCAGGTTGACCTGGAGGTCGAAGGCATCCCCCGGGTCGGTGAGCGTGTCCGCCCCGTACTGGCCGAACACCTCCAGGCTGATCGCCCCGATCAGCCCCGCCCACAGCAGGAAACACTTGGCGACCGCGGAGTCGTCGCCGGAGAAATCGAACTCCTCGCGCACCCGGTCGAAATCCGACGACAACCGCTGCCCCACAGCGACGTCGGAGGTCGAGATGTCGTCTGCCGCGATGCCCGCGGCGACGGCGCCGAACAGCGCGCCGACGACTCGCGTGCCCGGGCCGACGGTTCGTTCCGCCGGAGCGCGATACCCCGGCACCGGACTGCCGTACAGCAGCGCCCAACTCGCCGGGTGATCGACGGCCCACTGCCGGGCGGCCTGCGCCATGACGAGAAGCCGATCGCGCCACGAAGTCTCGCAAGCACCTGCGTCGTCCACCGCGTCCGCCAGCTCCGAATAGGCGTCGACGAGCAGCAGCGTCAGCAGCTCGTCGCGGCTGGCCACGTACCGGTAGACCGCCGACGACACCACGCCGAGATCGCGCGCGATGGCGCGCAGCGACAACCCGGCCGCACCTTCGGTGACCAGGTGACGACGGCCGAGCTCGATGATCTGGCGTTCGATGCGGTCGCGCGCGTCCTGCCGCTTGCCCATGCCGCCAGTGTCACACAAAACGAGATCACTGCTCTTGATTTTCACACCGCAGCGTGCCACCCTCGAAAGAGAGCACCGCTCTCGATACGAAGGAGAATGCGATGTCTGTGCGCTACGACCAGCCCACACCCGCCGCCCGCGCCGTCAACGAACTGTTCCGCCTGCTCGCCGAGGCCGGCATCAGCGTCGCGGGCACGGTGGCAGTGCGGGTCCGGGGCCGAAAGACCGGAAAGCGTCGCGGTGTGGTCGTGAATCTGTTGACCGTCGACGGCCGCGACTACCTGGTTTCACCGCGCGGCACCACCCAGTGGGTTCGCAACGCGCGGGCGGCGGGCGCTATCGAGATGGGTCCGCGCTGGCGCAGCCACGAGGTGCGCATCACCGAGGTCGCCGACGACGCCAAGCCGGATCTGTTGCGGCGCTACCTTGATCGGTGGTTCTGGGAGGTGAAGGGACATGTCGACGGACTGACACCCGAATCCTCGGACGCGGAGATGAGCGCGACAGCGCCGTCGATTCCCGTGTTCGAACTCCTGCGTTAGGGCACCGGAGCCGACGCCGCGGAGATGACGTCGTCCTGGCTCGCCTGCTGATTGGCGACGTGCCAGGACACCGCGGCGGGGAACTGTCCCCAGGTGCTGTTGAACATCCCGATCATCGCGGCCCTGCCGTCGGGGGTGATGAAGTAGACCGGGCCGCCGGAATCGCCCTTCTGACTCACGACACCGTTGGCCATCGTGAACCAGCCGTTGTAGACCGCCTGAATGTTCCCGCAGCTCTCGCCCGTCACCACGCCGAAGTGGCACACCGGTAGGCCGGGTGTGGGCACGACGCCGGGATCGGACACCAGCACCAGGCCGCGCGGCAGCACGTTGTTGATCGCGACGTCGGGGGCGAGGGTGATCGCCTCCCAGTCGGTGATCTGATGGTTGGTGTCGATGGTGGCACCGTCGGGAGTGTTGTCCCGGAACGACGCCTGCTGCCCGATGTGTCTGCGGCCGCTGTCCTGCACCGTGCCGTCGCCGCGGCAGTGGCCGGCGGTGTAGGCGATGCGCGCGGCGGGGTCGACGAATCCCAATGTGCACGCGTTGGTGCCCTGGATGATTTCCATGCCCGGAAACACGATGACGCCCGGATCGGCTTGCACAGGCACACCGGGGAGCACGAGCGCGCCGAGCGATGCTGCCACTGTCGCGAAAACGCGTAACGATCGTCGGCGCATCGTCGCCCCCTTGGGTCTCAAGTGTGTAAAGGGTACCGGCGTCAAGAGATGCCCACAGGCCGAGTGCGAGAAGTGATACCCGCGCCCGACCAGGAGCAATCACACAACTGGCGTACCTACTTCAGCCCATCGGCAAGGGTCACAGAAGCGTTACAGAGTGGCAACGGCGGCCGTTCGGCCCGATCGACAAGGGGCCGTCAGGAATCGAAGCCGAGACCCAGCGCGTCGAGTGTGCGAAGAAAGATGTTGCGGCGCCCCGCCGAATGGTCGGTGCGGTCCAGAGACCATCGCGTCGCCTGGATGCCGATGCTCGCGATCGGTTCGGGCGGGAACGGCAACGGGCGTCGGCGCACCATCTCCAACTCGGTGCGCGGGGTGGGAATTCCGTCGAGCAGATCCAGGCACACGTCGGCCGCGAACCTCGCCGCGCCTACGCCAAGGCCGGTGAACCCGTTGACATACGCGACCCGGTCATCGTGGGCCCGACCCCAGTGCGCGCAGAAGCGAGTGTTGGTGTCGATGGCGCCGGCCCAGCGGTGCGAGAACCGGACGTCGTCGAGTTGAGGGAACGTGATGAAGAAGTGCGCGGCGAGGCGCTGATACGTGTCGGGCCGATCCTCGTAGGTGGAATCGACCTTGCCTCCGAAGTGATACACCGCGTCATAGCCGCCCCACACGATGCGGTTGTCCACGGTCAACCGGTAGTAGTGAAACTGGTTGGCGCAGTCACCGATTCCCTGCCTGTTCCGCCACCCGATGCGGTCCAGCTGCGCGTCGGTCAGCGGCTCGGTCGCCAGCACGTAGTCGTAAACCGGAACGGTGTGCAACCGGTTGCGGCGCAACAGGCTCGGGTAGACGTTCGTCGCCAGCACCACCTGGCGCGCGGTGATGGCCGCGGCGGCGGTGTGCACGCGCAGCGCACGGCTCTCGGACTCCAACCGGGTGGCGTTGGCGCGCTCGTAGATCTGCACGCCAGCGTCCGTGCACGCGCGGGCGAGCTCGAACGCCAGCTTGGCCGGGTGGACGATGGCGCACGTGTCGGCACTGAACAGCCCCGCCAGATAGGTCGGCGAGTTCGCTTCGGCGCGGACGTGCTGCGTGTCGAGGAAGCGGCCCTCTCCCCCGTCCGCGGCGTCCCGCAGCCAGTCGACCTGATGCGGTTCGGTGGCGACCGAAAGCATTCCGGTGCGCTGCCACTCCGTATCTAGCCTCAGACGCTCGATGTCGGCCTGCATGCCGTCGAGGTTCTGGATGCCCATCTGGTCCAGAGTGTGGATCTCGTTGGGCCAGCGTGTTTTTCCGTTCTCGGCTCCGTGAGTCAGGCTGGCGTCGACGAATCCGCCGTTTCGTCCCGATGCCGCCCACGCGATGCGGTTGGCCTCGATGAGGACGATGCGCCGGTCCGGATTGCGCTCGGCGGCATGCAGTGCCGTCCAGAGCCCGGTGTAGCCGCCGCCGACCACGAGCAGGTCGCAGGTGATCGATGCGGTCAGCTGAGGGTAGGCGGGCCGGGGAATGTCCAGCCACATCGAACCGAAGGAGCTTGCCGCAAGCGAACGTTCGATCAACCGGGGATCTACGGGGGCATCGAACACTGTGTGCACACGGCGGAGACTACGGGGCCGATGGCGGCGGCGTCGAGGATCCGTTGCCGGGCCGGTGAGGATGGCTGCGTGGCGCTCGTGGTCTCGGCGCGAACGGGCGCAATACCACGGTGCCTACGACGGCCGCGGCACAGCTCGGGCGTCCTTCGAGGCCGCCGGTTGCATCACCTCGACGCCGCCCGGCGATTCGCGACACCGTGCGGGTCAACGGATGGCCGAGCGCGAGACGGGGTCCGCTGTGCAGCGATGGTATGGCGACCTTATTGCCGATCGGTCGCCGGTGTTTCGCCGATCTGCCTGACGGCAGGGCGCAGGCCACCTCCGCTGAAGCGGGTCAACACGGGTCCGACAATCGCGAGGATGAATACGTAGGGAGTCGCGACCGCACCGAGCTGTGGGATCGACATCGCGACCAGGCCGATGATGACGAGTGAGAATTCCCCACGGGCGATCAGCGCCATACCCGCGCGCAACTGCCCGGGCCTGCCCACCCCGTCACGACGGGCGGCGAACCGGCCGGTCAACACCTTCGTCACGGCTGTCACCGCCGCGAGCGCCAGAGCGGCGGGCAGCATCGGAATCAACTCCGCAGGGTTCACGGAGAAGCCGATTGCCAGGAAGAAGATTGCCGCGAACAGATCCCGCAGCGGGCTCAGCACAATCCGCGCGCGGTCCGCGGCGTCACCGGTCAGCGTGAGACCGACCAGGAACGCACCGACCGCGGCCGACGCGTGCACGAACTCGGCCAGCGCGGCAACGATCAACGTCAGGCCCATGATTCGCAGTAGAAGCTGCTCGTTGTCAGGATGCGCAACCAGGCGGCCGAGGTGATGTCCCCAGCGAAGGGAGGCGATGAACGCCACCACCAACGCGGCAACGGCGAACGTGACGCCGAGAATCGCCTGCCACCAGGTTCCGCCTGCCGCGAGGACCGCCAGCAAGGGGAGGTAGGCCGCCATCGCGAAGTCCTCGAGCACGAGAATTGACAGGACGGCCGGGGTCTCGCGGTTGCCGAGCCGGCGCAGGTCGGAGAGCAGCCTGGCGATGACGCCTGACGACGAAATGTACGTCACGCCGGCCAGCGCCAGGATCCCGACGCCGTCGAGCCCGAGCAGCCAGCCCGCGATCGCCCCGGGTGGCGCATTGAGAAACAGATCTACCCACGCCGACGGCAGATGTCTGCGCAGGCTGCTGGCGAATTCGCCGATCGAGAACTCCAGCCCCAACACGAGCAGCAGAAGGACCACACCGATGGTTGCCCCGGCGTGAACGAATTCCCCGGCAGCGGGTATCGGCGCGACGCCGCCGTCTCCGAGTGCCAGGCCTACCAGGAGATACAGCGGGATTGGCGACAGTGCGAACCTGCGTGCAGCGCTGCCCAGCACAGTGAGCACCGTGAGGATGACGCCGAGCTCCAGCAGCAACGTCGCCGAGATCTGCACCGGTCAGCCTCTGGCGACGATGTCTTCGACGCCAAGGATGCCTTCCGCGGTGCCGATCACCACCAAAACGTCACCGGCGCGGAGAGTTTCGGCCGGACCTGGCGAAGCGAGGACCGCGTCGTCGCGCACGATCGCGACGATGGACGCGCCGGTGCGCGTCCGTGCCCGGGTCTCCCCGAGGGGGCGATTCGCAAATGGACTCCCGGGCTCGAGGACAACTTGTCCGGCATCGAGGCCCGGGACTTCGCGGGTGAGGTCGGCGAATCGTTCCGCGATTCGCGGCGCACCCAGGATCTGAGCGAGGGCTTCTGCCTCGTCCTCGGTCAGTCGGAACACGTGCTGTGCCTGGTCGGGGTCCTCCTTTGGGTACACGACGATTTCGAAGTCACGGGTGCGTCGTGCGACCACGCCGATCCGGTCGCCGTCACGATTGTCGAATTCGTAGCGCAACCCGACGCCGGGCAGCAAAACCTCTCGGACATCCATGGCTCCATACTGCGGGGTGGAGCGCCGATCTATACGCGAACCCTTGCAGACCCCTCGTCGACGCGGCGTCCGGCGGGCTCCCAACCCGGCGGACCGAAGGCATAGCCCAGCTTGTCTCGCCAGCGTGACGCGCACCGGACGTCGCGGAAGATCGCCACATATTCGTGCGTCTGCAGCGTCCAGATGTTGTAGGTGTCGACCTGCTTGGTCAGCCCGTAGTTCGGGCGCACGTTCTCTTCCTTGAAGCTGCCGAACAGCCGGTCCCAGAGGATGAAGATGCCGCCGTAGTTCTTGTCGAGGTACTGCTGGTCCATGCCGTGGTGAACGCGGTGATGCGACGGCGTATTGAAGACGAATTCGATTGGCCGCCAGAGCTTTCCGATGCGCTCGGTGTGGATCCAGAATTGGTAGATGAGGTTGATGGAGAAGCTGGCGAACACCATCCACGGCGGCACACCGAGCAGTGGCAGCAGCGCCCGCAGGAACACGTCGCCGCTGATGTTCCACTTCTGGCGCAGCGCGGTGGCGAAGTTGAAGTACTGGCTGGAGTGATGTGCTTGATGGGTCGCCCAGATCAGGCGGACGCGGTGCGCGATCCGGTGATAGAAGTAGTAGAGGACGTCGACGCCGACGATGGCGATCACCCAGGTGTACCAGGCGGTGGACGGCAGCTGCCACGGGGCCACGTAGACGTAGAGCGCGGCATAGGCCAACAGGGCGATGGCGTTGAGGACGCCACTGGTGGCGATCGAAACCAGCCCCATCTTGATGCTCGCCCACGCGTCGGGCTTCAGATAGGCGCCCGCCGGTGCCCGTTCCGCCTCGTCATGTACCAGCTTTCCCGCGCTGACCCATTCGATGATCAGCATGATGAGGAAGAACGGGATCGCGAACGTCACCGGGTCGTGCATCAGCGGCGGTAGCACGTCCGAGAAGACACGTGTCCAGGCCCCGTTCACGTCCAAGGTGACACCTCCGGTGGGAAAGTCTACGACCAAGCGGGGCGAGCGCTGGGCCCACGCCCGAAGGGCAGGGGACGAAGGGAACTCGGAGTGGCTCAGCGGAAGCTGAGCACCTCGTCCCCCCAGGCCAATCGCAGGTCACGGTCCAGATCGTCGACCACCCGTTCGGATGCATCGATGATCAGCGACGCCCGATCCTCTTTGCGGTACGGACGCCACTCGGGATCCCCGGCCGACGCGGACGGCGTGCCGTCCACCGCGAAGCTCATCCAACGCCTGCGCAGCCGCGCCGACACCGTCTTGCCGGCCTTGAGGCCGCCCAATTTGAATGTCGGGTCCTTAGGGCCGCCGACCAGGTTGCCCCATACATACGGCAACTCGGTGGCGTGCGCCGCGCCGAGGCGCAACAGGCGCAGCATCGGGGGCGCGAAGTCGAACCGGTAGAGGTAGACGGGTGCGACCTCCCGGTGGCCGTCGGCAAACCAGATCGACGGCATGCGGAAACCGATGTCGCGGGCCACCCCCATGCCGATCGTCTTGGGCCGGCCGCGGTATGCGGTGCGGATCTGCGCTTCATCGGGCAGCTGCAGCGCCGGCTGCTCGGCGGCGATCTCGGTGAACATCGCGCGCAGCGCCTGCGGCGAGATCGGCATCAACGGCGACTTCATCCACCGGAACAGCGCGGCCTCGTGCTTGTTCGTGCCGATGATCAACGGGACTGGATGCGTGCGACTTTCTCGGGCCAGCTTCACCGGGTGCGCGGGAATGACGTCACCGTCGATGATCGGCGCGAAGGCCAGTGTCCCCGGCCAGCGGGCCGGCACTTCGTCGAAAACCTTCTTGGAGGCCGCCAACACGGCCTCGATCGGAACTGCGGGCAGGCGTTGGGCTTCGCCCCGCCCGATGTCCAGCGCATCGAGGAACAACTCGGCGAAGCGGCGGCCGCGCTCGGAGTCGTAGATCGACGTCGCCGGCGAACTCTGGGCGATGGCCGCCGAGAACAGTCCCGCGGCGGCGGGGCTCGCCAGCAGCGTGGTCACCATGCCTGCGCCGGCCGACTCGCCGAACAATGTGACGCGGGCGGGGTCGCCGCCGAATCCGGCGATGTTGTCGCGCACCCATTGCAGTGCGAACAGCGCGTCGCGCAGGCCGAGATTGGTATCGAACCCGTCGCCGAAGGAGGACAGGTCCAGGAACCCGAGTGCGCCCAACCGGTAGTTGACCGTGACGATCAGCGCGTCGCCGCCGCTCGCCAGTGCAGCACCGTGATACAGCGATTGCGCCGACGAGCCGAGGATGTAAGCGCCGCCGTGCAGCCACACCATCACCGGTTTGCCGTCCCCCGCCTCGGTATCCGACGACGCCCACACGTTCAACGTCAGGCAGTCGTCACCCTGCGGCGCGCCGAGGTCGATCGGGATCCTCGGATCGGTGGGCTGTGGGCAGACGGGTCCCACCCGCGTCGCGTCGGCCGGCTCCGACCACCGCTGGGGCGCCTGGGGTGCCCGCCACCGCAGGTCGCCGGCTGGCGCCGCGGCATAGCGAATGCCCTTCCACACCTTGATCGTTCCGTTGTCGACGCCGCGAACGGGTCCGTAGCTGGTGTCGACGACCGGCCGCTCGACTGCGGGCACCGCCGGCGACCCGTCGTCGGCAGAGCGTCGCGTATTGGCCTCTGCTGTCACCGATTGACCTCCTCGATGAGAAAACAACCACTCCACAGTACGCGCGCGTACCGCATCTCTCCGCGGTCGGATGGTATACCTGGTGGTGTGAGTGTCACATTTATACCGAAGCGGGTCGTCGCCGCCGAGAAGCTTCGCCACCGCATCGTGCAGGATTTCGAGAAGAGCGCTGGTCGTCATGATGATCCGGCGATCTACGGTGGGCCACCAGGCGATCCCGGGCTGATCGGGCCCGGCAGCATGTCGTGGGAGATCAACGCCGACCTGGCATCCGTCTCGCAGGCCGGTTTGCCCGCGATCGTGCTGGAGATCCTCCATCCGTCCGTGGTGGCCGGCGTTCAGGATCTGTCCAACTACCGCGAAGACCCATTTCAGCGCGCCCGCGCCACCCTCGGCTACGTGCTGACCACGACGTTCGGCAACACCGAGGCCGCCACCCGGGTCATCGAACGCGTCAAGCACGTGCACTCGTTCGTCACCGGCACTCGCCCCGACGGCGTGCCGTACCGCGCCCTGGATCCCGAGCTGATCGCCTGGGTCCACACATGCATCCCGTGGATGATTCTGCGGACCTATGAACACACCAAACGCCCGCTGAGCCGCGAGGAGCAAGACCGGTATCTGACCGAACAGGCGGTGATCGGCAGGTTGGGCGGCGCCGACTGGGTGCCGACGACGGCCGCCGAACTCGACGATTACGTCGAGACCATGCGACCGAAGCTGAGCGTGAACGCGCAGACGCGTGAGTTCATCGACTTCTTGACGACGTCGCCGTTCTTCCCCGACCTGCCAAGGCCGGTGGACCGGCAACTGCACCGGTTCGCCATCCACGCGGGCATGAGCCGCGCCCCGGCGTGGGCACGCGAGCTCATCGGCTATGACCGCCCGTCCGCGCTTATTCGCCGGCTCATCGAACCCGCCCTGCACCTCGACGCCCGGCACTTGCGGTGGGCATTCGGGACACCGCGCTACGCCCAGCTCGCCCGCGAACGTGCCGCAGGTGCGCGTCCGAAGGTCGCGGTGTCGTGATCGACGCGCAGCTCATCGAGGTCATCGGCGGCGCCGCGTCCATCGGCAAAGCGGGCGGCAACGTGGACGAAGCGGCCGACCGGACCAGTCAACGCATACTCGACGCCGCTCTTCAGGAGGCGGCAGCAGTTGGGCTGCAACGGATTACGGTCGAGGATGTGGTGCGCCGCGCTGGTGTGTCACGGATGACGGCCTACCGCCGCTATCCCCGTCGCGACGATCTGGTGGAAGCGCTGGTTCGCCGGGAGACGCAACGGTTCCTCGGCGCTGTCGCCGATGCCATCGACGCCACCGACGATCCCAACGAAGGGGTGGCCGCGGCGTTCATCGCCGCGGTCACGTTCGCCCGCGAGCATCCGATGCTGCGTCGCGCCGGTCACGTCGAACCCGCACCGATCGATTCGGCGGAACTGTTGAAGATGGGGTCGGCGTTCATCGCCAACTACATCCACGGTGACACGCCGGGGACACCGCCACGGCAGGTCCGCTGGGTCGCCGATGTGTTCGCCCGGTTGTTCGTCACCTATATCTCGATGCCGCCGGACGACCCCGACTTCAGCGACGACGCCGAATTGCGTCAGTTCGCGCACGAGGTACTCACACCCATGGTCGAACGCGCCGTCTGAGGGCCATGGCATAGCTTGGTGCCGTGCTGAAGTGGGCGCTGCTTGCGGGCGCGATCTCGACCGAGGTCGCCGCCACGCTGTCTCTGCGTGCCGCCCAGGATCATTCGGCGTGGCTCGCGGTCGTGGTCGCCGGCTATCTCACCTCGTTTATGTTCTTGACGATGGTGCTGCGCGCCGGCGTACCCGTTGGCATCGCGTACGGAATCTGGGGCGCGCTGGGCACGGCGGTCACTGCGGTTCTGGCCGCCGTGCTCTTCGGTGACCCGTTCACCTGGCCGATCGTCGCGGGCATCGGGCTCATCATCGCCGGGGTGCTGCTGATCGAGCTCGGTTCGCATCGCGCCTCGGCCGCCGAGCCGGAACCGGATGTCCCCGCCGGGGCGGCTCGGTGATGTGGCTCGCGCTCGCCGGCGCCATACTCGTCGAGGTGGTCGCGACCCTGTCGCTACGCGCGTCGGACGGATTTCGGAAGAAGGCGTGGATCGCACCGATCATCACCGGCTACCTCCTGTCGTTCTATCTGCTGTATGTGTCGCTGGGACTGGGCATGCCGGTCGGAATCGCCTACGGCGTGTGGTCGGCGTGCGGCATCGCGCTGGTGGCCGTCATCGCGCGGTTCCTGTTCAAAGAACCCCTGACTCCGATGATGGGGCTCGGCATCGTGCTCATCATCGGCGGCGTGCTCACCATCGAGATGGTCACCGCCGGCTGAGCCGGTGATTCAATCGGGGTCGCGCACTGAGCGCTCCGGCCAGTGCGATCGCCACCAGCCCCGCGAGAGGCACGGACAGCAGGCCGATTCGTAGGCTCGTCGCATCGGCGATGACGCCGACGATCAGGGGCGCGCCGAAGAAGCCGATCCGCATCAGCCACGTAAGCACCGTCAATCCGCTGCCCGGGCGCAGGCCAGGCAGCTGGTCGGCGCGGTGCATCGCCGCCGGGATCAGGGTCGCGACTCCGAATCCCGCCGCGGCGAATCCCGCGATGGTGCCGGGAATCGAGGGGAAGGCCAGCGCCGCCCCCATTCCCGCGGCCGCGAGGAGGCCACCGGCGCGAACCACCTCGCGTTCGCCGAACCTGTCGACAAGGCGGTCCCCGATCAGCCGGCCGACGAACATGAATCCGACCAGCGCCACGTAACCGAAGACCGCGACGGCACCTGGCGCACCGAGGCTGTCACGCAAATACAGTGTCGCCCAGGAACTTCCTGCGTCCTCGACGGTTGCGCCCGCCACGGCGAGCACGACGAGCGCGACCAACGTGCCGTACACCGCGAATCCCGCGTCTCCTCGGCTCCCGGTGCGCGCCGACGGATGGTCGTCGTGATCGGGTCCCTTCAACAGAGAGGGGTAAGCGATCAGCACGAGGCCCCCGAACAGGATCCCGGCGAACGCCAGATGTATGGGCCGAGATATGTCGAGCGCGATCGCGGCGGCGCCCATCACGCCGCCGATGATGGCTCCCGCCGCCCAGACCGCATGCAGCGAGTTGATGATCGACCGGCCGTAATTACGCTGCAACCGCAGCCCGTGCGCGTTCTGCGCCACGTCGGTGATCGCATCGCAGGCTCCCGCCATGAACAACGCCGCGGCGAGAATCAACGGGGTCCCCGCCAGGGCCGCAGCGACAACGAATCCCGCGAGGCCGAGGGTGCTGACGACCGCCACGCGCGACGATCGGTACCTCCGGATCAACGCCGCCGCGGAGAGGCCTGCCACCAGCGCGCCCGCGGAGAACGCCGCGATCGCGATCCCGTAAACCGTGTTGGACAGCTGCAGATCCGCCTTGATTTCGGGGTAGCGAGGCAGCAGGTTGGCGAACAGCGCACCGTTGCTCAGGAACAGCGCCGCGACGGCAAGACGCGCCGTTCGCTGCTGCGCCGCGGCCCCATTCCGAGATTCGGGCGCCATGTCCGGTGACACTACCGACCCTCCGAACCTAAGCTGATTGCTCGTGGGTGCGGACGAGGCTGACCAGGATCTGGACTATCGCTTCACCCTCGCCAACGAGCGGACGTTCCTGGCGTGGATCCGCACCGCGCTCGCACTCATCGCGGGCGGTGTCGCCGTCGTTCAGCTGGTGCCGGCCCTGACCATCCCCGGAGTGCGCCACGGCCTCGGGATGGCACTCACCACATCTGGCGGCGTCCTTGCGGTCCTGGCGGTTCTGCGTTGGCGTGCTGTGCAGGCCGCAATGCAGAAGGGTGCCGAACTGCCTCGATCCCTGATGCCGGTTCTGCTCGGCGGCGCCATCGTGGCGCTGACCATCGCGTTGATCGTCGTGATCGCGGTCCAGCCCTAGCCATGACGTCCCGATCGGAAAAACCCGGCCTTCAGGCGGAGCGCACCCAATTGGCTTGGGAAAGAAGCGCTCTCAGCTTTCTTGTGGCGGGGGCCCTCCCGTTGCTCGGCGCCGGTCCACTCGACGACGGGCGGGCGGTGCTTCCAGTCGTAGGGGCCCTGTTGGCGATACTGGCCGTCTATCTGGGACGCCGGCGGGGTCGGCATTTCATGGTCGAGCCGAGAACCGAAGTCGCCCTACTGGGCTGGTCGACCGCGGGATTCGCCGCGCTGATCCTGGTATTCAGCGCTTTCCAGTAGGTGCTCACTGGTCTCCCATAGATCGAGCGCCTTCTCACGGTCGTAGGAGTCGGCCGACGATGCGATCGGCCGCGTCCCTTCGAAGTACGTACCGGTGACGTCGTCGAACCGGGGCTCCCACACCAGTGCCGCCAGATGCGCGCCCGAGGAGCGGGTGCTGTTGACGTTCGGCAACACCCGCAGCAGCGGGAACACGTACCGCCACACCCACCGCCCGATCACCGAGTAATCGCGGGCCAGGCCGGAGCCGGGCATGAGGCCGGGATCGAACGCGTTGACCGTGACACCGTTGGCGCCGCAGCCGAGCCGGCGGTCGAGTTCGTATGCGTACAGCACGTTGCACAGCTTCGACGTGGTGTACCGGCGGCGGCCGTCGACCGGTTCGTCATCCGCGGGGTGCGCGAGGTCGGCAGCCTTGGTGTAGCGCGGTGCGGGCATCCCGGTGGTCTTCGCCGGATCGTGGGTGCCGCTGGCGACGACCAAGATGCGCGCCGGGTGGGCCAGGTCCGCGAGCAGGTCCCGCACCAGGGCGAAGTGTCCGAGATGGTTGACTCCGAACGTCATCTCCACGCCCTCGGCGGTGTGTTCGGTGCCCGACACCACTTGAACGCCGGCGTTGCAGACGATCGCGTGCAGCGGCGGCAGTCCGCGACCGCGGAAGTCGTCGGCAAAGGCGTGGACCGACATCAGTGACGCGAGGTCCATTTTTAGAACCGTGCACCGCGCCGGGTGGCCGGCCTGTTCGACCGCCAGCGCGCCACGCGCCACGTCGCGCACCGCGAACACGACGTGCCAGGTTGGGTCACTCGCGAGAAGCGCTCTCGCGCATTGCAATCCGAGCCCGGCACTGGCACCGGTGATGATCGCTGTCTTATTCGGGGTTGCGGTCACTTCTCCTCCAAGAGAGTTGGGATCAAGGCGGTCAGGGTCTGATGCAGCCGCCGATACATCCGGTCGACGTCGGTGGTCTCGGGCTCGAGATGGACCGCGAGGAAGATGCCGTCCGACAGCGCGACGGCCACCGCGGCGAGTTCATCGCGGACGCGCTGCGCCGTGTGGTCCGGGAGGTCAGCGGGAAGGAGTTGTGCGATCGCGGCGCGGAACCGCGCGATCGCGGTATCGCGCACCCGCCGAACGACTTCGGCGACCGCTGGATCGTCGCTGCGCTCCAGCGACAGGAGCAGGAACAGCCGCAGGAAATCGGGATGCTGCGACTGCTGGGTGATCACCGCGTCCAGCTGCCGTTCGACCGTGGCCTCGACGGGAATCGCCGCGAAATACCGCTGGGCGCCGCGTTCCATGACAGCCGCCAGCACGCCGTCTTTGGATCCGAAGTGCCAGTAGATGGAGCTGGCCGGCAGACCGCAGGCCTTGCGGATGTCGCTGATCGACGTCGCCGCGTAGCCGCGTGAGCTCATCAGCTTTTCCGTCGCGTCGAGGATCTGCTCGCGGGACTGCTCGCCCTGCTGCTGCTTCTTCGTGGGGGTTCGCTCTGTAAGGATCATTACAGACATACAGTAGGCGACGGCACCAACTTTGTCGACCGCGTTCACGCGCGCACCCGCGGTGAGACGCTGGGGCGATGACGATCGACGGCGATGAGCGCTCGGGCGAAGAGCGGAAAAAAGCCGAGACGACGGCCGACGAATTGGTCGGTCTCTTCCCGCCGGGCACCCGCACCGACAGCGACGGGACCCTCGTGGTCGGCGGTTGCCGGCTCGACGACGTGGCCGCGCAATTCGGCACGCCGGCAATCGTGGTATCCGAAGACGCGTTGCGGCAGCGCGCCCGCGACTACCTGGGCGCCTTCCGGTCTCGCTGGCCGCGGTGCGATGTGGCGTTTGCCTCGAAGTCGTTCCCGTGCACTGCGGTTCAGCGGGTAATGGTCGAGGAGGGTCTGCACCTCGACGTCGCCGGCGGCGGCGAGATCCGGACCGCTCTCAAGGCGGGCGCCGACCCAGCCCGGATTCTGCTGCACGGCAACGCCAAATCCGACGACGAACTCGGCCTGGCTGTAAAGCACGGCGTCGGCCTCGTGGTGGTTGACAACTTCGACGACATCGACCGGCTGGAGCGCATCGTTCCCGCCGGACATCAGCAGCCGTGCCTGGTCCGGGTCATCCCGGGCGTGGAGGCCGCCACCCATGCCTCGCAGGCGACCGGGCATGCGGGGTCGAAGTTCGGCCTCATGCCCGACGACGCCCGTTCCGCGATCGCGCGGATCGAGCGCAGCGCCAAGATGCGGCTCGACGGCGTGCACACCCACGTCGGCTCGCAGCTGCTCAACATCGAACAACTCGCGCAGGCGGTCGAGCCCATCGCGAAGCTGGGCACCTTCGAGGTGTATGACCTCGGCGGCGGCCTCGGGGTGCGCTACACCTACGACGAGCATCCGCCGTCACTCGACGAGTACGCCGAAGCGATGGTGGGGCAGGCCAAGGCGCTGCTGCCCGCCGGCAGCCGCATCATCGTCGAACCGGGCCGCAGCATGGTCGCCAACAGCGCATGCACGGTTTATCGCGTGACGACCCTCAAACGCGGCGTCGTCACGCACGTCGCGGTGGACGGCGGCATGGGCGACAACCTCGAGGTCTCGCTCACCGGTCAGCGGTTCGAGGCGACGATCGTCGACCGGGTCGGTGGCGGCGAAACCGTCAGCGTCGTGGGACGGCACTGCGAATCGGGCGACCAACTCGTCGACGGCGTCGCACTGCGCGAACCATCGATCGGCGATCTGCTCGCGGTGCCCGTCACCGGGGCCTACTGCTACACGATGTCCAATCAGTACAACGGCGCCCGCCGGGTTCCGGTGGTGTTCACCCGCGCCGGTGCGGCGCGGCTGGCGGTCCGCCGCGACACCTGGGATGACCTGCTGATGCGTGACGTCGACTGATTGCGGGCAAGATAGCCGCATGACCGAACTCCCCGAGTCGCTCGTCGAGTTGGCGCGACGGTACGGCGTCGCAACGGAATACGAAGACTGGAGCGGAAGGCGCATCACGGTCTCCGAATCCACGCTGGTCGGCGTGCTCGACGCCCTCGGCGTGCCAGCCGCCACCGACTCTCGGCGAACCGCGGCATTGGCAGAACACGATCGTGACCACTGGTCTCGCTCGCTGCCGCCGGTGATCGTCGGCCGCGCCGGATCGACGTCGTCGTTCTGGGTACACGTCACACACGGCGATCCGGTGAGGTTGTGGATCCGGCTCGAGGACGGATCGGTCCGGACGGGTCTGCGCCAGCTCGAAAACAACCGTCCCCCTTATGATCTCGCTGGCCGACTGGTCGGCGAAGCAAGCTTCGAGTTACCCGCCGACCTGCCGCTCGGTTATCACGAACTGCATCTGCAACTGGGAACGTCCGACATCAGTTCACCGATCATCGTCTCCCCCGCATCGTTGGAGCCGCCGACGGGACGTACGTGGGGTCTGGCCACCCAGCTCTACAGTGTCCGATCGCGAACCTCTTGGGGCATCGGCGATTTGACCGACCTCACCGATCTCGCCGTATGGTCGGCGTCTCGGCACGGTGCGGGCTTCGTCCTCGTCAACCCGTTGCACGCCGCCGCGCCCACCCCGCCGATGGAGCCGTCGCCCTACCTGCCGACCTCACGGCGTTTCGTCAATCCGATATACCTGCGGGTGGAGGCGATCCCCGAATTCGCGTACGTCGAGAATCGGGGCCGCATCGTCAAGGCCCGGGCGAATGCGCAGGCGCGCGCACACAAGTCGCGCCTCGTCGACCGTGACCGCGTCTGGAAATACAAGCGCGCCGCGCTCGAGGCCGTCTACCGTGTGCCGCGATCCGCGGGCCGGGAACTGGCATACCAGGCCTACCGCGAGCGGCAGGGCCGCAACCTGGACGATTTCGCGACGTGGTGCGCCCTGGCCGAGAGACACGGCGGCGATTGGCACGAGTGGCCCGAGGAGCTGCGCCATCCCGAAAGCCCGGCCGTCGCCCGGTTCGCCGCCGACAACGCGGCGGCCGTCGATTTCCATCGCTGGCTGCAATGGCAACTCGACGATCAGCTGACCGCGGCGCAAGCGACGTCGGTGGCGTCGGGCATGGGGCTGGGCATCATGCATGACCTCGCCGTCGGGGTCGACCCCAACGGGGCCGATGCATGGGCACTGCAGGACGTGCTGGCGTTGGGCGTCACCGCAGGCGCGCCGCCGGACGAGTTCAATCAGCTCGGCCAGGACTGGTCGCAGCCGCCGTGGCGACCCGACGAACTCGCGAACCAGGCTTACGAGCCGTTCCGCGCGCTCGTCAACACGCTGCTTCGGCATGCGGGTGGCGTGCGGATCGACCACATCATCGGACTGTTCCGGCTGTGGTGGATTCCGAAGGGCGCCCCGCCGACGGAGGGCACCTACGTGCGGTACGACCACGAGGCGATGATCGGGATCGTCGCGCTGGAAGCCCACCGAGCCGGCGCCGTCGTCGTCGGCGAGGATCTGGGCACCGTCGAACCCTGGGTGCGCGACTATCTGCGCGAGCGCGGCTTGTTCGGCACGTCGATCTTGTGGTTCGAGTTCGACCGAGACGGTGACGGCGCGCCGCTGCGGGCTGAGCGCTGGCGTGAGTTCTGCCTGTCCTCGGTGACCACGCACGACCTCCCCCCGACCCCCGGCTACCTCGCGGGCGAACATGTCCGGCTGCGCGACGAGCTCGGGCTGCTGACGCGGCCCGCCGACGAGGAATTGGCCGCCGATCGCCGCCAGCAGGCCGCGTGGCTCGACGAGCTGCGCCGGGTCGGGTTGTTGAGCGGCGATCTGGACGAGGTCGGAGTCGATCAGGTGGTCAGCGCGCTGTACAAGTACCTGGGCCGGACGCGGTCGAGGCTCCTGGCGCTCTCGCTGGCCGACGCCGTAGGGGACCTGCGCACCCAGAATCAGCCGGGAACGACGGACGAATACCCGAATTGGAGAGTGCCGCTGGCGGGCCCGGACGGCAAGAAAATGCTGCTCGAGGACGTTTTCGCCGATCCGCGGGCGGCCGCGTTGGGCCAGGTGATGCGGGCCGCGGTGAACACCCAGGTGTAATCCCAGCTGTAACACTGAGCGCTTCTTCTCCGGTTTCACATTCGTCACGTCTGCGATATGTTCGCACCGCATCGACATAGGGAGA
The DNA here is from genome assembly GCF_032883055.1 of Mycobacterium sp. 29Ha. Taxonomy (NCBI): domain Bacteria; kingdom Bacillati; phylum Actinomycetota; class Actinomycetes; order Mycobacteriales; family Mycobacteriaceae; genus Mycobacterium; species Mycobacterium sp. 29Ha. The sequence continues at coordinate 117,000 of NZ_JAMQTI010000009.1, read as the reverse complement.
CATTTCACGTGAAGAAGCTCGTTGTGCTGAGCGGGGGGCTCGTGGCGGTCGGCTCCGCCGCGCTGGTCGGAGCGGGAATCGCCATGTCCCAGCCGGGCGGCTCGAACTACATGAACGTCGTCGGCGAGCCCTACAACAAGGCGCTGCAAATTTTGAAGTCCCAGGGCTACAAGGGTTACTTCGGCGGATCATTCGGCAGCGTGCTGTCCCAGGCCAACTGCCTCGTCGACAGCCAGAAGGTGACATCGGGCGGTCGCATCCTGCTGATGCTGGACTGCAGTCAGGCCGCAGCCGACCAACTCGAGCAGATGGGCCCGTCGGGTGGCCCCACTGTGGGCGGTAACGGCGTCACGACCGTGACCCCGACGCCGGTGGTGCCGATCCAGGGCGCTCCTGGCGCAGGCGCTCCCCCCGCGCCACCGGCCTAGCCTTCGACCAGGTGACGCAGGTTCTTCAGCGTCTCACCCATGTTTCGGCCGACCTGGCCGGCGGCCACGCGGTCCGCGATCAGCCCGAGGACGTTGCCCGCTGATTCATAGGCCAGCCGGAAGGTGACTTTCGTGCGGCCGTCGGCCGTCTCGCGCAACCGAAAACGTCCGCGCTGTGAGACGCCGGTGAGCCCCACCCACGACAATTCGCGTGGCGCATCGAACTCGACGACCTCGATGACACCGCCGATGGGCACCGACCCGACCTTCCAATGCACGGTATAGCGGGCGCCGAGACCGGCCGGCCCGTCGTCGACTGTTTCCCACCGTTCGAGGCTGGCCATGAACTCCGGGTAGCAGTCGGGGCTGCTGACCACCTTCCACACCGCTTCGCGGTCGGCGTCGACCACGCACTGCCGTTGGACCCTCATCAGAACCGTCTCTTCTTCGCGCAGGCGTCCCCGGCCCTTCGGGCGTGGGCCCACATCAGCCCAACACCGGGAATCGTCGTTCCGCCGCAAGCCGGTCCACCCCTGCCTGCAGCGCGGCCTCCACCTTTTCGTGCACGACGTCGTCGTCGCTGCCGGCGATGTCGTCGGGCTCGATCGGGTCCTGGACCTCGATCGCGATCTTCGTCGGCAGGGGCAACCGCGGCACCATGTCGCTGACCGTCAGACCCCACGGCGGCGCCAGCAGAATCGGAACGCTCTTCAGCCGGGCCATCTTGTCGACCATCAGCAGCTTGGCCAGCCACTGCCCACGGTCGAGGAACAGCGCCGCCTCCTGGCCGCCAACGCTGGCGATCGGGACGATCGGGACCCCGGCCTCACGGGCGAGCTTGACGTAGCCCTTGCGGCCGCCGAAATCCACGTCGTGCCGCTGCCACGACGGTCGGAACACTTCGTAATCACCGCCGGGGTACACGAGCAGCGCGGCGCCGGACTTCAGTGCCAGCTCGGCGTTTTCGTGGTTGGCGGCCACGGTGCCGAACTTGCGGAGCGAGCCGAGTCCAGGCATCGACACGACGAGATTGTGGGCGAGTTGATAAAACGGTCGCTCGACGCCGAAGTACGAACAGAACGCCAGCGTGAAGACGAACGTGTCCGGCGGGAGGTTGCCGCCGCTGTGGTTGCCGACCATCAGCACGGGGCCGTCGGCCGGAATCCGGTCCAGACCGCGGACGTCGGCACGAAAGTACAGCGACGCAAGCAGCCACAGCCCGGGCAGTTGCTCACGGATGTAGTCGGGGTCGCGTTGGTCGAGGTCGGCCCTGGGCACCCGGGAGGCAACCTGGTGCCGGGTCCAGTTCAGTACATCGCCTAGCACCGCCATAGCGGCATTATTGACCGCAGACGGGCGGTTGAAACCCGAAATCCGCCAAGAACCCGATACCGGCGTTCCCACCTACTTCCGGTAAGCTCCCGTGCACCACGTTCTCGTGAAGGAGTCCGCCATGGCAGCGTTGCCTGCTCCGGAGATCGACCCGGGACCGGTACAGATCCAGGCCCGCAAGGTGCAGTTCGACCTCGCGGAGGTTCCGCTCGAATGGATCCCCGCTCACCCGGTCGCGTCCACCATGATCAACCTCTTCAACGTCGTGCTGCCCACCGCCGAACATTGGTTCGTCGAGACGTTCAACGAGGCGCTGCCGTTGGTCAAGGATCCCAAGCTCGCCGAGGACATCCGCGGGTTCATCGGCCAGGAAGCCACGCATGCCGCCGCCCACGACGACGTGATTCGCGACTTCCTCGTCGGCAACGGCGTAGACCTCGCGCCGATCCTCGAGATGGTCGAGTATCTGTTCGGAAAGGTCTTGGCGCCAACGACTTCCACGAATCCGAAGCGTCGGCTGAGCAACCTCTGTGAGCGTCTTTGGATCATCGCGGCCATCGAGCACTACACCGCCGTCCTCGGCGACTTCGCGCTCAACTCCACCTGGGACGAGCATGGGGCCGACCCGACGATGGTCGACCTGTTCCGGTGGCACGGCAGCGAGGAGGTCGAGCATCGCAGCGTCGCCCACGACGTGGCGGTGTACTTCCACGACAGCTACCCCGCCCGCATCAAGGCCATGGCTCTGTCCGCGTCGGCGATCTTCGCGTTCTTCCAGCGCGGTACGTGGTATCTGTTCAGGTCCGATCCCGCCAACGACATGTCGTGGTGGAAGATGCAGCGCCTGCGGATGCGCGACTCCGAACTCGGGCTGCTGCCCAAGTTCCGCGTACTGTTCGGCTCCCAGACCCTGACGTACTTCCGGCGCGCGTACTCACCGGAGGAGATGGGCTCCACCGCGCAGGCCGTCGCCTATCTGGCTTCCTCTCCCGCGGCCCGCGCGGCGCACCTGTGATGGGGCTGCGCGAGCGCTACCGGCAGCTGCCGACCAACCCGCTCCGGCCGGGGCGCCGTGACGTGATGATGGGCTTCGCCGGTGCGGTCATCTCCGGGATGGATGCGCTGTCCGGAGTCACCCGAAGGGTCAGGCTGCCGGAAGCGTCCGACCGCACGCGGCTGTTGCGCGTGGTCGACAGGCAGACGGTGGCACACGACGAGAACGTGGTGGCACTGACGTTCGCCGCCGCCGACGGCGGGCCGCTACCCCGTTGGCATCCCGGTGCCCATATCGATGTCGGCCTGCCCAGCGGACGGCTGCGGCAGTACTCGCTGTGCGGCGATCCCGACCGCACCGACGTATACCGCATTGCGGTGCGCAGGATTCCTGACGGTGGCGGAGGCTCGATCGAGGTGCATGCCGCTCTCCAGGTCGGCGCGACCGCGACGACACAGGGTCCCCGTAATGCGTTCCCCCTGACCGTGCCCGGCTACGGCTCTCCGACACATCGGTTCCGTTTCATCGCAGGCGGTATCGGGATCACGCCGATCCTGCCGATGCTGGCGGTGGCGCGGCGCCTCGGCGTCGACTGGTCGATGGTCTACGCCGGACGTACCCGCGACAGCCTGCCGTTCCTCGACGACGTCGCAGAATTCGGCGAACAGGTCCGTATCCACACCGACGACGACAGCGGGCTACCGACGGCGTCGGATCTGCTCGGCGACTGCCCGGACGGCACCGCGGTCTACGCGTGCGGTCCGGCCCCCATGCTCACCGCGATCCGGTCCGAACTGGCGGGCCGCGACAAGGTCGAACTCCACTTCGAGCGGTTCGCCGCGCCGCCGGTCGTCGATGGCACGGAGTTCGACGTCACGGTCGCGTCGACCGGACAACAGATCCGCGTGGCCGCCGACGAGACCCTGCTCGCAGCGTTGAAGCGCGCCGATGTCGACGCCCCGTACTCCTGCCAGCAGGGGTTCTGCGGGACGTGCCGCACGCGCGTCCTCGGTGTTGTTGCGGGGGCCGTCCACCACCGCGACACCCTGCTCACAGACCCCGAACACGAGAACCGGATGATGTTGATCTGCATATCCCGGGCCACCGACGGGTCGCGCCTCACACTCGACCTGTAGCGGTATCTCGTACTATTCGCCCATGCCGCTGGCCGATGGCGCGACGTTTGCGGGTTACACGATCGTGCGACTGCTCGGCGCGGGCGGTATGGGCGAGGTCTACCTCGCGCAACATCCGCGGCTGCCGCGCCGCGACGCGCTGAAGGTGCTGCCCGCGTCGGTGTCCGCTGACGGTGAGTACCGGGAACGGTTCGACCGCGAGGCCGACATCGCCGCCACGCTATGGCATCCACACATCGTCGGCGTGCACGACCGCGGCGAGTTCGAGGGCCAGCTCTGGATCTCGATGGACTATGTCGAGGGCACCGATGCGGCATGCCTGCTGCGTCAGAGCTATCCCGACGGCATGCCCAGAGGCGAAGTCGCCGAGATCATCTCCGCCGTGGCCGACGCCCTGGACTACGCCCATCAGCGCAACCTGTTGCACCGCGACGTGAAACCCGCCAACATCCTGCTCGCCAATCCCGAGGGAAGCGATCAGCGGATTCTGCTGGCGGACTTCGGAATCGCCCGCTGGACCAACGACATCAGCGGCTTGACGGCGACCAACATGACGGTCGGCACCGTGTCCTACGCCGCACCCGAGCAGTTGATGGGTGAGCGGCTCGATGGCCGGGCCGACCAATATGCGTTGGCAGCCACCACATTTCACCTGCTGAGCGGTAGGCCACCATTCCAGCATTCGAATCCCGCTGTCGTCATCAGCCAGCACCTGTCGGCGACGCCACCCGCGATCGGCGCTCAGCGCCCGGAGCTGGCCGGGCTGGATCCGGTGCTCGCCAAGGCGCTGGCGAAGTCCCCGGCCGACCGTTTCGAGCGGTGCGCCGATTTCGCGCGGGCGCTCGCCCATCAGCTCAGGTCGGACACACCGGCCGAGGTGGGCACCAGCCTCGCCGCCCCGGTGCCGACGGCCACGAAAGCGCCCCGGCGCCCCCTGATGCGCGCCGGAATCATCGTCCCGGCCATCCTGGCGGTGCTGCTGCTCGCAGCGATCGTGGTGGCTGTGTTCGAGGCCGGGCGCGCCGACGAAGACCGCCCGGCATCCGCTGCGACCACGACTTCACCGACGCCCACCGGGCCGACGTCCACGCCACTGCCCCCACCGCCGGAACCGCCATCGTCACCCACGCCGACGACGCCGTCCCCGACGCCGACCACCACAGCCACCATCACGCCGGCATCCGCCGCCGCGGTCATCGGCGCGAACTGTTCACCCGTCGGCAGCACTTCCACGACGGCCGACGGCTCCACTGCGTACTGCTCGACCCTGCAGCCCACCGGCGACTCGGTCTGGTCACTCACCGAGGGCGACGTCCCGAGTCCCACGGTCACCACCGAGCCGACCGAGGAACCGCTTCCGTACGCCGAGGAGAACCCGGTGCGACTGTGCATGCAACAGACCGGGCAGACCCGCCGTGAATGCCGGATGGATATCCGGGAGAGCAACGGTCTGCCTCCGCTGCCATGAGCCTGACCACATCCGACCGGCTCGCGCTCGCCGACCTGGTGCATCTCTACGCATCGGCCGTGGATGACCGACGCTTCGATGACGTCGTCGAATTATTCACGCACACAGCCGAACTACGGCTACCCGATCCACCCCGCTCGTTGGAACCGGTACGCAGCCACCATGGCCGCGACGGTGTGCGGTCCGCGATGGCGGCGCTGGCCACCGTGACCCGCACCGAGCACGCGATCGTCGGTGAGGTGTACGCCCCGGGAGAAGGCGCCGACTACGCGCTGGGTCGAATCACCTGCATCGCGCACCACTGGACGGTCGCGGGAGGTGAAATCACCGACCTGGTATGGCATCTGCGCTACGACGACGAGTACCTGCGGACGCCGGTCGGGTGGCGAATTCACGGTCGCGCGTTGACCATCAACGCTATCGAGACGCGTCCGGTTCGTCGTGTTCGAGCACCGAAACCAGACGGTCGAGCAGCGGCCGCTGGCCCTTCAGCAGCTTCAACCGAGCCTCAGTCACGGGAAACCAACCCACCCGGTCGATTTCGGGAAACTCCCTGACCTTCCCCGAGCCCTTGGGCCACTCCAGCTCGAAGGTGTTGGAGAACGTGCCCTCGAGGTCGAGGTCGCCGCGGACGGCGAACGCAGTGATCACCTTGCCGCTGGGCTGTTTCACCGGTTCGAAGTCGATGCGTGGGCCATCCGGTGCGCGCTTGCCGAGCTCCTCGGAGAACTCCCGCTGCGCGACCGCCCACGGGTCCTCACCCTCGGTGTACTCCCCCTTGGGTATCGACCACGCAGCGTCGTCCTTGCGCGCCCAGAACGGCCCACCGGGATGGCCGATCAGCACTTCGACTTCGCCGTCGACTACGCGGTACAGCAGCAGCCCCGCACTGAGTTTGGGCACCGCTTGAGCCTAGTGAGTACTCGCGCTAGTCAGTACTTGCGGTCACCTTCGCTGCTGTCGAAGAACGCCCAGTCACCGTCGTCGGACTTGACCTCCATACGCCATCCGAGTTCCGGATCGGCCTTCTGGTCGACGAACCACGCGTGTGCGTCGCCTGCACTCTCGATGTCCTTCGTGTCGACAACGTCACCTTTGGGGTTCAAAACGCGATATGTAGCCATACCGGTTAACGTTCCCGCTGCCTCGAAATTCAATCAGAAATTGATCAGTCCGGTTTGGGCATCGGAATGCCCTCGCTCGTGGAGAACCGCGCATCCTCCTGCGTCGAGAGCCCGAAGGACACGACGGACCTGTCGAAGAACACATCCGTCAGATAGGCCAGCGATACCGCCCACCGATTGACGAATCGCGGGATCGCATAGATGTGGTACACGCGGGTCACCACCTTGGCCGGGAAGCCGGACAACTGCACGTTGAGTGGATTGGCGACGGCGTAGCGCGGTCCGAGGTCGACCACCAGGCCCATGTTGCGATGCTTGTACGGCTTGGCCTTCCCGAAGCCAAGACTCGCTGCCACGTTGCGGGCCAACGCTTTTCCCTGCCGAGTGGCATGCTGTGCGGTCGGCGGCGTGATCTTACCGGGCTGCGTGACGTCTGGGACCGCTGCCGCATCGCCCGCCCCGAACACGTCGGGGTGACCGGGAACCTGCAGCTCGGTGGTGACTTTCAGACGACCACGTTCGGTGGGCAGCCCGAGCTTCTCGATCAACGGCGCACCGGTCACTCCGGTTACCCAGGCCACGGTGTGCGTGCGGATCAGCGAGTCGTCACTGAGCACAACGTGTTCGGCGTGAACCTCGGCGAGCGTGACACCTAGCCGGACGTCGATGCCGCGCGCTTTGAGCACCCGCTGCGCCGCCGCTCCGAGCTTCTCGCCCACCTCGGGCATGACCTGCTCGGCCAGGTCCAGCAGGACGAACTTCACCGCGGACGGGTCGAACCCCATCTGTTTCGCGGCCGAATCGGCAAGAGCTCGCAGCTGTACGGCCAGCTCGGTACCCGAGTACGACGCTCCGACCACCACGACCGTCCGTCGCGCCTGCGCCCGGCCGGCGTCGTCGTCGACGTCGGCCAGTTCCAGTTGTTCCAGCACGTGGTCGCGCAGATACAGCGCCTCTGCCGTCGACTTGAGACCACGCGCGTGCTCGGCCAGCCCCGGGATGTCGAACAGCCGGGTGACCGAGCCCGGCGTCAGCACCAACCGGTCCCACGCCAGGCTGCGCACGCGCTCCTCGGGGTCGGTGAACGTCACCGTCCGTCCGTCGAAGTCGACTTCGTCGACTCTGCCCCTGATCGCCTGTACACCGCGCAGCGCATTGGCGAGCGGTATGGCGACGAAGCGCGCGTCGACGAGTCCACCTGCCACATCGGGCAGCAGTGGCGTGTAGAGCATGTAATCGACGGGCGAGATGATCGTTATGTCGACCGAAGCCCCGGATTGTCTGCGCATCTTTCGCGCCAGCTGACGGGCGCATTCGAAGCCGGTGAATCCACTGCCGACTATCACCACTGAAGTCATCTGTTCCCACCTTACGGAACGAGGTCACCGCGCCCTAGTCCCCTGTTGCCGATCATGATTCACCCACGTCCCTTTCGTTTCGCGGCACGGATAGCGGATGCTGGATGGCATGACGGGTCCCCTGCGCCGGTTCGATCCGTTCCGACCGATCGACATGCTGACGTCACTGTGGTCGTCGGCCGCGACGGGCCCGGTCAGCAGCGGCGCGGCGATGGCGTATCGGACGCTGTTCACGACCGTGCGCAGGCTGGTGGTGGGCCGCCGGCTCGCCCTTCGACTCGACGACGGCGTGCTCACGGTGACGGTCACGGAATTCGACTCCAGGCTCGACGTTCGCGGCCTCGCGGTGGGACAACTCAACGACGTCCGCGTTGCTGTGCGTGACATCCGCTGGGGGGACCAGACGTTCGACAATGCGACGGCGGTGCTGCACAACGTGCACATGCGGCCGACCGCGCCGCCAGTCATGGTGGCCGCTCCTGTCGACCTGACGCTCGAGGTGCCCACGTCGGCCCTGGACGATCTGTTCCGCTGGGCGGCACCGCGGCTGTCCGGTGAGGTGGGCGGCGACGGCATCGCGCGGCTGCGCATGGCCCGCCGCCCGATGCTCGGCCACCTCGAGATCGATGCGCGCCTCGACGGTTCGACACTGTGGCTTCGCCCGCGCGTCCTCGTCGTCCGGCGTTCTCGGGTGGCGCTGCCGGCCAGAACACCGGCCTATCCGGTGCACCTGCCCGAGCTGCCGCACGGTTTGCGGCTCACCGGCATCCGCTTCGAGCCCGATGCGGTGTGTCTGTCGGCGTCGGTGTCGGAATGGCAGATGGATATGCCGCGCTCGCGACTCGAGGACATTCTCGGTCAGCTCAGCGTTGCCGGAGTACCGCTCAACCTCACGAGATTGACTCGCCTTCTCTAGCCCGCTGCTACTCGTCAATATTGTTGACGCATAGGCGATTCTGCCAACCACGGATCAAATTCTGCCAGCGGAATTAAACCGCTGAACTGCCGGTTTAAGCATTCAGAGTTCACCTGAGTAACTCGGAAAGCAAGAAAGAAGGCAGTGTCGTGAACAGGATTGGATTTGCCACCGCAGTCGTCGGCGGGTTCGCCGCCGCGATCATCGGATTGGCGGCTCCGGCCGCAGCCGCGCCCAGCGGCTCGGACAACGCAGTACAGACCATCGGGCAACTACGGTCGCAGGGTTACACCGTGATCGTGAATCGCCTCGGCAACAGCCCGCTGGACCAGGCCGAGGTGGTCGCGGTTCGCCCAGGCCAGAGCTACACACACATCAACGCAGGTCAAGCGGTTTACGGTAGCAACACCAATTACTCCACGGTTCAAGACAACATCGTCTACGTCGACGTGAAGTAACCCGTAGACCACCAGGAGGGGCATCACATCGGATGCCCCTCCCGCATTTTGCGACAATGCGTGTCTTGTGACTGAGATCGCGCGCTACCAAGAAGGATCCGTCGAAGTCATTGTTTCGCGCGACGGCGACGACCTGACGTTCGCCTCGGCGTACGAGGATGTCGGCAGAACCATCACCGAGGAACACCGCATCCCGGAGCGCGATTTCGTCCTCAAAGGAACGGGGCCGTGGCCGTGGTTCGACCTCGGTTCCCGACGCGCCGGCGCGCTGACGGTGCTCGACGCGCTCGGGGCCGGTCGCCCCGCCTGGACCGAACCACTGGCGCGCAGCGACCTGGACCTCTTCGAACGCGCGCATCGCGGTGACACCGGGGTCATCGAACTCCTCGCGATGGGTGCAGATCCCGACCCCGTCGACCCGTGCGGTGCCACACCCCTGTGGTACGCGCTGCGCTCGCTCGCCGCCGGGATCTCGGTTGCCCTCATCGACGCCGATGCCGATGCGGGCCGCCGCATCGAATTGTCCGCTCGGGGCGACAAATTCACCACGATTCTGCATGAGATCGTGCGACGCGGACGCACCGTGGCGCTCAACCACGCCCTCGCACACGGTGTCGATCCGGGCCTCGTCGATTCCGAGGGGGCCACCCCGATGCACGTGCTCGACGACTCGGCAGACAACGTCAACCCGGAGATCGTGCGCGCATTGGCGCGTGCGGGCGCGTCGGTCAACGCGCCATTGCCGAGCGGAACGCAGCCGATCGAACTCGCGGCACGCATGATTCTGCCCGCCACCGTGGCCGCGATGGTCGAGCTCGGTGCCGATCCGGTGCGTGGCCTGGACGCGCTGATGGCGTGGTGGGCCGTCGGCGCCGCGTTCAACGCGTACCGGGCCGTCGCCGTCGCCGACCTGGTCGACCTGCTGCGCGAGGGCGGGGCCGGGGTGTCGCAGCGACACCGTGAACTCGCGGCGCAGGCCGGGGCGCCGGAGGTCGAGGCGGCGCTTCGCCGCTAGAGTTCCGGTGTGCCCGGGTACTCCCGATACGTCGCGATCGGCGACAGCCAAACCGAGGGGCTGTGGGACGGTGATGACGCCAACGGCCTGGTCGGCTTCGCCGATCGTCTCGCCACGATGCTCGACTCCCACCACCCCGGCGTGACCTACGCCAATCTGGCGATCCGCGGCCGGCGGATCAAAGATCTGCTGGACGAGCAGCTCCCGGCGGCCCTGGCGCTGCAGCCCGATCTGATCTCGGTGTGCATCGGGATGAACGACGTGACGCGCCCCGGCCCGTATTTCGGCACTGCCCTCGCCGAGCTGGACGACCTGTACACGCAGCTTGCCGCGTCCGGCGCGACCGTCCTGACGACCACGTTCCCGGACATCGCAAAGATCCTGCCGATCGGGCGGATGATCGCCGCACGCGTCCACCAGATCAACGACGATATCCGCAAAGCCGCAGTGCGACATGGGTTTAGACTCGTCGACCTCTACTACGCGCCGTCGATGACGATGCCGGACACGTGGAGCGCGGACCGGGTCCACGGCTCGGCCAAGGGGCACCAGCTGTTCGCGGCCGCGGCCGCCGAGGCGCTGGAGCTGCCCGGCAGCAACCACGACTGGGCGCTGGTCGACGGACCCCCACAGCGGCCGTCGCTGAGGTCGCAAGCGGTGTCGCAGATGCAGTGGACGCAGAACATGCTGATGCCGTGGCTCTGGTACCACGTTCGCGGCAAGTCGGCCGGCGACGGCCGCGGCCCCAAACGTCCGCGGCTCGAGAGCGTGCCCGCCTAGCTAGAACCCCAAAATCGACAGTGGGATCGGCAGTGAATCGAGCGAGCCCGGACTTCCGATCGACGACATCATCGCCGGGCAGAACATGGAGATCGCGACGCCGGTGAACATCGTCGCCGGCCCGAGCGACATTCCGCCCGCCTCGGCCACCTTGCTGGTCACGTCGGCGGCGGTCTGACCGGGATCTGCGAGCATCGGGCAGACCTGCTGGCCGAGCGCCGCGGCGCTGGCCGGATCCACCGCGGTGACACCGGCCTCGGCTAGTGCCGCCACGAACGCGCCGTCGACCGGTTCGGTCTGGGCCGGAGAGGCCGCGACGACGGCGGCGGTGAGTAATCCCGTGGACAGGGCGAAGGTGGTGGCGAGTCTGTGATGCACGGGGCGAGCGTACGTGGCCCGAACGTCACATGCTCGACCAGGCGCCGTCGATGCTGTCCGCAACGTCGATGATCTTGGCCTTCTCCGAGGCCGGGCTGTCGATCTCCCCGGCGACGTGTGCCGCGATGAATCGCCGGATCTCTGCGTCGATGCCCCCGAGTATCCGCACCAGCTCCCCGCGCAGCGACTTGGACGTCACGTGGATCGAGATGTCGGACGCCCGGGGTTTTTCCACGTCGAGGATCAACAGCAGCGGTGCCGCGGCACGCGCGGTCGCACGCAGGGCGATCTCGCCGAAAACCATGAACTTGGGCTTGTCGATCCGCAGGTCGACAACCAGGTCGATCTCGATCGGAATCCGGATGGCGAAAGTGATCTGGTCGCCGACGTCGCGCGTCAGGCGGGGCTCCTGAACCCTGACTTTCGCCGTCACCTTGGCGACCTTACCGGGCCCCTGGGCCATTGGGCCCATCTCGAATTCGTCGCCGGCGATGGCGGCGATCGCACCGCCGACGCGCGCTTCGGTCACGGCGATCTCGAAGAACTGGCGACCGAATTCCTCGTAGGTCATCTCATCGTCGACGGGCATGGTGCTCATACCGTCTCACGTCCGGTATTCGCACCGCGGCCAACGCGACCGAATCGAGACAACACCGCTGCTAGCGCTCCGCTTCGCTGCGCGCCTCGGCTCCCGTCTCCCCCACATCCAGCGCGTCGTCGGAGGCCGTCTGACCGACATAAGCGCCGTCGTCTGCGCCGTCCTTTCCCGCGCGCGACCCGGCGACGTGGTCGTCGTTGTCGACGTCGGATTCGGACTTGTTGTCGTCTCGTGGGCTCATGCGCTGCGGTTACCCGGCGTCGACGTGCTCAAACGATGTTCGGCCCGGCACAGCCTCAGCCGTCTACGGGGTCCTCGGTGAAGTACCGGATTCTGCGGATGGCGAAGGGTTTGGCGGTCACCTCGACGATGAGTACGTCACGGCGCCCGTCCCGGTCCAACCCCACGACCACGCTGTACCCGGAGGCGATCATCTTGCGGGGGCGCGCGGCTGCAATGCGCGACAGCAGTTCCGCGGTCGTCAACGGGAGGTCGTCGCCGCTCGTCACGCTTGCTCCCTTGCCGAGCCAACGGCGCACCGCGACCTCGTCGCCCGCACGTGCGTCGTCGAGGAACTCCTGTATCCGCCGCTTGCCCTGCGGACCGGTCCCCCGCAGACCCCCCAGGTAGCCGAGGACTCCGACGACGCCCTGGTTCACGAGCAGTGCCCTCGCCAGTTGCAGACCGGCGGGAAGGCCGCCGAACCCGGCGCGCATGAACTGACCGACCATGGCCGGCAGCTCCCAAAAGGCCGACAGCGCAGCAATTTCTAGTCCGTCGCCGCCCTCGCGTACGTCGTAGCGGATGTAGACCGGCACGTGCAACTGCACCGGTCCCATCGCGATGTCGAGTTCGCCGTCGCGGAGGACCGTCGAGCCGGTGACGATGTCCGCGTCAGGGCGGTAGGTGATGTGGCGGGGCCCGATGAACGTGTCGAAGAATGCTCCGATCGCGCCGAGGCCCTGGTGGGGCTGCGAGCCAACCGGATCTTCGACTCGTCCGTCGGCGGTGAACAGGCCCACCCACGCGTTCTTGTCGCGGGCACCGGCCGCCGCCGGCGACCGCTCGGCCGTCGCCAGCACGTCCGAGCGAGTGAAAGCCATACCGTTGCCTACCACCCGCGTCGGCCCCAGTCGACTACTTCGCCACCTGCAGGCACACTGGGAATACGCCGTGCCGGAGCGCACGGGCGCGAGGAGGAACCACTATGAGCAGGAACGGGCCGTTCGGGATCGACCCCGAGGAGTTCGACCGCGTCGTTCGCGAGGCGGGTGAAGGGCTGCGTGACGCCTTGGACGGTGTGGGCAGATTCCTCAGTACCTCCGGAGAACGCGCAGGTTGGGCCAATTTGGTCGACGAGTTCACCCGCTATTCGCGTCCGAAACGGGAGCCGGAGACCGCCGGCGAGACCGGCGACGGCGTATGGGCGATCTACACCGTCGACAGCGACGGCGGCGCCCATATCGAGCAGGTCTATCCGTCCGAACTCGATGCGCTACGCGCGAACAAGAACAACACCGACCCCACCCGCAAGGTGCGCTTTTTGCCCTACGGCATCGCGGTCAGTGTGCTCGACGCGTCCGAATCCCCCGCGGAAGAGGCTTAGCCGCCGAAGTGGTGGCGGATACCCGCCAGCATCTTGGTGTGCGCCTTGACCGCCTCACGGAGCGTCGTCGCGTGGAGCAGTCGCGGAGCGTCGATCGTCAAGCGCTCGACGAGCCTGGTTCCCATGTCGATGGCATCGAAGGACACCACACCGTAGAGGCGGACCCGGGGAAACTGGCGTGCCTGAGTGATCACCGGTCCGACTGACGCGACTCTGAGGTGGGCGGTGTAGCTCGTCGGCAGGGTCAACGGACCGAAGGGGATTCGGTCTTTGACGCGGTAACTCTGGCAGTAGCCGTCCACCAGTTCCGTCCGTTCGGTCCTGTGCACCGAGACAACAAGCGGATGGACGGTCTTGATGTTGTCGAGGTCGATGTAGAACGCCCGCACATCGTCGGGCGGCGCAGGTATGTCCTCGGACAGGATCCGCTCTGCGCGCATGTCCGGACGATACGCGGGCATGCCCGCTCACCAGCGACTTTTGACATACCGTCGCTATCATTATAAAAATAGGCAGATGGTCTCCCAGGCGTCGACCAAGGAACGGTGATGGACCGCGACCAACTGATCGATCTCACTCGCCGCGCATTGAAGCTCGCGCGGGACAAGACCACCGACCTCATGCCGACGGAGAGCACCGTCGCCGCCGAGACGTACACGTCGGCCGAGCGCCATGCCCGGGATGTCGCGATGCTGATGGCAAGCCCCCAACTGGTCGGCTACGTCTCAGAACTCCCCCGGCCCGGCACGTACTGCACCAAGACGGTGATGGGCCGGTCCATTCTGCTGACCCGTGCCGCGGACTCGGTGGTACGCGCGTTCGAGAATGTGTGTCTGCACCGGCAGTCGCGCATCACCGACGGGTGCGGAGCCGCCCGCCGCCTCGCCTGCCCCTATCACTCGTGGAGCTACGATCTCAGCGGCAATCTAGCCGGTGTACCAGGCAAGGAGGGGTTTCCCGAAACCTCATCGGGCACAGCACGTTTGACCGAATTACCGGCGGCGGAATGTGCAGGTTTCCTGTGGATCTCGCTGGACCGCGAGGCCACCCTGGACATTCCCGCGTTCCTCGGACCGCTGGCCGAGGAACTGGACTCGTGGGGCGTCGGCCGCTGGTCGCCGTTGGGCGAGAAAGTGCTGGACTGCCCAATCAATTGGAAGTTGGCCATCGACACTTTCGCCGAGAACTACCACTTCGCCACGGTGCACAAGACGACCTTCGCGACGATCGCCCGCAGCAACTGCACAGTCTTCGACTCGTTTGGTCCCCATCATCGACTTGTGTTCCCGCTCAACGGTATTCTCGACCTCGACGAGCTTCCCGAGGAACAGTGGGAGCCGCTGCAGGCGATGGTCGTCATCTACGCGTTGCATCCCAACATCGTCATCTCGTGCACCGTGGCCAACGGCGAGCTGTTCCGCGTCTATCCCAGCGATGTGCCGGGCCGTTCAATCACCGTGCACCAGAACTCGACTCCGCTGGATCTGTCGGACGAATCGACGGCCGCGGGCGCGGCGGCGGTATTCGAATACGCGCATTCGACGGTCCGCGACGAGGACTACGCGCTCGTCGCGGGACTGCAGGCCAACCTCGAGTCAGGGGCGCGCGAGCACCTGGTCTTCGGCCGCAATGAGCCCGGACTGCAGCACCGCCACACGACGTGGGCCGAGGCGATCAGCTAGACAGCGCCAGGATCAGATCGTCGACGAGCTCGGTGATCCCGGCTCCCGACGGGAGGATCTCGTTGCGCAGGTGTGCCACGGCTTCGTCGCGCCGGCCGTCCTCGACGAGTGCGCGCAGTGTCGTCACGCGCTCGTCACCCACAATGCTGGCGAGGACATCGACCAGTTCCCAGTCGCGGTAGAGCGCCAAAGACCTTTCGTAGAAGGCGAACCCGCTCACCGGCTCACCGCGAAACGTCCCGCGATAGTGAAACGGGCCCTCCATGTACTCCAGGGGTAGGCCGTGTCCTGGCGCCGGCACCATCGGCTCACCCGTCAGGTCCAGATCGAGCTTGCGCGACGTCAGTCGGTGCCGGTCCGGCAGATATCTGGCCTTCGCCGGGGGCTTGTACAGAGTCCGAACCGCTTCGGGCCAGCGGACGTAGCTCTCGATGGACACCTCGATGTCGTCGGCGAACTCGGGGTCGACGTCGGGCTCCGGTGAGCTGGTGGTCGCGCCCGAAAAGGGTTGCAGTGAATTGCGATCGGCTCGATCGAACTGTCGCCAGATGCTCATGTCCACGCCGTTGTCGAGGTTGATCGTGCGCCATTCGTGGGCGCGCCAGCGGACATCGCCGTCCGCGCCACCGCTGTTGGCGATCAGCGGGAACCACTGCCGGTCGACGTGGCCCGCGGTGCCGCTGACCGGCTCGCTCGACGAGCCCCACGTCAGCGTTCCCGTCATCGTCAATCCGGTCTGGAGATAGGAGTAGGTGTCGGCCTGGCCGAAGCATTCGATCCGGCCACCGAAATCCGCGGCGCCCAGCGGCACCGGCGCCCGCGTCGGGGTCACATGCAGGTCCACCCGCATCTGGGCACCGGCCGCATCGGTGCCGACGAGCGTGACGTCGTAGGTGTAGGGCACCAGGTCGCCGTTGTCGTCGCGACAGGTATGCCAGACTGCGCGACCGGCGCTGCTGTCAAAGCTGATGTCCAGGCATTCGTCGGCGAATGTCATCTTCGCGACGGCACCGGGTTCCATGTTCGCGGGCGGCATGTCGTAGTCGGTGTACGTGCCGTAGGTGCCTGCGTCGAGATCGAACAGCGCGAACGTGTAGAAGTCGGCAACGATATCCCCGAGCCCAGGCCGGTTCTTGTTGAAGATCGACAGGAATGCGTACCCGCGGCCGCTCTGCCCGGTCAGTTCACCGGCCAGAAACCACGTGTCGGACTCGCACTGCGGATGGTTGGCCTCAGCGGCCGGGAAATCGAGCTGACGGTCTTCCGGTACCAGCGCGAATGGGTATTGGCGCCAATCGCCTGACTGCGGGTGGTTCACGGGCCCTGCCTTTTTCACTATGTTTGTATTAATAGCAACTTTAGGCGGTAGGACAGGCGGCGACATGCGATCCCTCAACTACGACAAGCTCTATATCGGCGGCCACTGGCAGACACCGTCGACGGGTCAGCGACTCTCCGTGATCTCCCCACACACCGAGCAATCGATCGGCGAGACGCCGGAAGCGGCCCCCGCGGACGTCGACAAGGCGGTCGCCGCCGCCAGAACCGCGTTCGACGAGGGACCGTGGCCCCGGCTCAGCGTCGGCGAACGCATGGAGAAGATCGAGAAGCTCGCCGCCATCTACATGGCCGAGACCGACGCGATCGCCGACCTGATCACCGCGGAGATGGGCTCACCCAAGAGCTTCAGCAGGCTGGGGCAGGGCGCGGGCGCTCTCGCCCAGATGCACCTCAACATGGCGACGGCCAAGGAATTTCCGTGGGTCGAGCGACGCCCGGGATTGTTCGGCGACGTTCACGTGCGTCGCGCCCCCGTCGGTGTGGTCGGTGCGATCGTGCCGTGGAACGTGCCGCAGTTCCTGATCATGCCGAAGATGATCCCGGCGCTGATCGCGGGCTGCACGGTCGTGGTCAAGCCGGCACCCGAAACACCCTTGGACGCCATGTGGTTGGCCGAGATGCTGGAGGAGATCGACCTGCCCGAAGGTGTCGTGTCGATCGTCCCCGGCGGCAGGGAGACCGGGGAGACGCTGGTTCGCCACCCCGGCGTCGACAAGATCTCGTTCACCGGATCGTCGGCGACGGGCAGGCACATCGCTGCGCTGTGCGGTGAACAGCTCAAGCGCGTCAGCCTCGAACTGGGCGGCAAGTCCGCGGCCATCATCCTCGACGACGCCGACATCGCGCACACCGTCAATCACCTCAAGATGGCCAGCCTGATGAACAACGGACAGGCGTGCGTCGCGCAGACCCGCATTCTGGTGAGCGAGCGCAAACACGACGAGGTCGTCGACGCGCTCGCCTCCATGATGACCGGCCTGCAGGTGGGCGACCCCGCCGACGACGCCACCGATATCGGGCCGCTGGTCGCGCAGCGCCAACAGCAGAAGGTGCAGGGTTACATCCAGGCGGGGCTCGATGAGGGTGCGCGAATGATCATGGGCGGCAAGGACAAACCGTATGACCGCGGCTGGTATGTCCAGCCGACGCTGTTCGCCGACGCGACCAACGACATGACCATCGCGCGGGAGGAGATCTTCGGTCCGGTGTTGACCGTACTGAAGTACCGCGACGAGGCCGAGGCCGTGCGGATCGCCAACGACACCGATTACGGCCTGGCCGGCTCCGTCTGGACGGCGGACGTCGCCCGCGGTCTGCAGATCGCAGCCGAAGTCCGGACGGGTACGTACGGCATCAACATGTACACCCTCGACACGACCGCGCCGTTCGGCGGATTCAAGCAGTCCGGAATCGGCCGCGAATTCGGATCCGAGGGACTGTCGGAGTATGTCGAGTTGCAGTCGACGGTGAGCGCGAGCAAGCTGCCCGATCTCGACTAACCCCTCCGCCGAGCGGACATTCGACACTCAGAGGCGTCCGTCCCGTCGCAAGCTAGCCGATTTCGAGGGTGACCTCAGCCGGGCAGCACAGTTCGTCGCGCTGGTTGTAAACGGCGATCTCGAGGTCGACGAGGTGCCGGTGTACGTCACCCGTGGATTCGATGCGCTTGTCCACCACCCGGCCGCGGCCGACCATCGAGTCGCCGGCATAGAACGAGCCCAGCAGCGAGACCTTGCGCCGCACCACCCTGCTGTAGGGCCCGGCCCATCCGGTCGCGATCCGATCGACGAAGCCCGCGGTGTGCATCGTGTTGACGAAAATCGTCGGCTGGCCGTGCCGTCGCGCGTAGTCCGGGTCGTAGTGGCCGGGAAAGTAATCCCATGTCGCGCCGGGGTTCATCACGACACGCTGATAATCGATCGGGTCGACGACCTCGGCGAGCTCGGTCGGCACGACGATCTCGTCCCACATCAGCCCGCCATACGGTTTCACGACGCCACCGCCGGGGTGAACCGGAACAGCGTGTTTCGGTTGATGGCGACCAGCGCCCCGTCGGCGCGGTGGAACCGGTCACAGGTCTGCACGAAATGTCCGGTGCCGACACGCGTGGTCTTCTCCGGCGACACCGAGACGACCTCCTCGACGACGTGCAGCCGGTCTCCTTCGAGGATGGTCATGGGAAACTCGACTTCGTTGGACGCGTTGATGAAGGTGGTTCCGGGCAGGGGCACGCGGATCGCGATCGACGGCCGCGGTGGCTCACCGGTCGGCAACCACGGAGGCGGGATCAGCCAGCCCATCAGCAGTGCCGGCGGCGCGAGCAGACCGCCCCACACCTCGCGGGCGAAGTCGGCGTCCCAATAGGCGGGGTTCGGATCATGGACCATCGACGCGAATTGCTGAATGCGCGCACCGCTGACCGCCGTCCCGGCATATCTCGGCTCCGTGCGGATGCCGACCATGCGCAGGGCGTCCTCGTAGGTGCCGTATGCGAACTCGTACCGAATGCCGTCGTTCACACGGGTAGCGCACTTTCGTGTGGCACGTGATCCCATTCGAGCTCGCGTGACGTGAAGTACCAGCCACCGCGCTCGTAGATGAGCCGGTCGGTGTATGTCCCGGAGGCCTGAAGTTGGTTGTCGCGCAGCAGCAATGCCACACATTTCTGGGTCGCGTCGACCCCGTCGACGTCGATCTCGTGGTCGACGGTCACCAGCCGCACCCCTTCTCCACCGTCGAACGCCTTACGCAGGTCGGTGAAAGCCTCCCCCGCCCGCACATACGTGGCACCCGCGTGACGGAACGTCGCGATCCACCCGGCGAGATCGCCGTCCGAGTACAGCCGGTTGTGTCGTGCGCCCAGGTTGAGGATGGCCGCGCGTCCCGCGAGTCCGTCCATCACGAACTGCTGTTGGTATGTCATCGACATTCTGATCTCCTACCGGGTGAGCACGTAGCCGTGCGCTTCACGGTCCCAGGCGCCGGCGCCCAGTCCCCTGCTGCGGAGCACATCCTTGCGGACGCGTCCGATGACGTTCTTGGGAATCTCGTCGACCGTCTCGAGGTAGCGCGGCACGCAGAAGTAAGGCATGCGCGCCGAGCAGAAGTCCAAGATTTCGGCGAAATCCACTGTCGCACCGTCACGCAAAGTCACAACCACCAAGATGTCGTCCTCGCCGAGGTCACTCGGTATCGCGACCGCCGCTGCTTCCGCGACGGCCGGGTGGCCCATCACGGTCTGTTCGACTTCGACGGACGACACGTTCTCGCCGCGGCGGCGCAACGAATCCTTGGCGCGATCCACGTAAGTGAGGTTGCCATCGTCGTCCAGCGAGCCCAGATCACCGGTACCGAACCACTCCGGGTGCCGATCGACGCTCAAACCGTCGCTGCCGCGCGCCGACGACACATACCCCTCGCTCATCGCATGTGTCACCCGCGCCCGGCAGGCAATCTCGCCGACCGTACCGGTGGGCAATGGTTGCCCCTGACCGTCGATGATTCTCACCTCGAAAGCCGGGTTGACCCGTCCAGAAGTACCCGGTACGCCATCGTCGGAAACGCATTTGTAAGCGATGGGGAACGCCTCGGTCATGCCGTACATCGTCACGATGCGGCAGCGATAGCGTTCCTCGATAGCGCGGTACATGTCGGCGGCGATCGGTGCCGCCGAGATGAAGCGAATGCCGAGCTCGGCGTCTCGCGGCTCCGGGGGCAGGCGCGTGAGCATCGACACCATCGCGCCTGCTCCCGCGAAACCCACTGCACCGCAATCCCGTATCTCGTCCCACACTTGACCGGGGTGAAAGGCCGCGGCCAGCACGCACGTACCGCCGACGAGCATGGGCGCCAGAACGGTGGGTGCCGCGCTGAGATGGAACAGTGGCATCGCGGTCCACAGTGTGTCGCCCTGCCGCAGTTCCCACGACGACGCGACGGTTGCCGCAGCGCTGAACAGGTATCCCCAGGTGGTGGCGACGGCTTTCGACGGTCCAGTGGTGCCGGAGGTGAAGAAGAGCGCCCCGATCTCGTCCGGTCCGACGGGGTCGACGTCGGGCGCCGTCACCGGGGCGGCCGCTAGCGCCTCGGTGAGCGAACGACCCTGTACAAGAACCGATCTCAGGGTGACGACGTCGTCGGCGACCTCGGTCAATCGATCCTGGCGGGCAGCGTCGCTGATCACCACTGCGGCCCGGGACAGGTTCAGTGCGTGCGCGAGGAACTCGCCCTTGCTGGCGGCGTTCACCGCGGCGGAGACCGCGCCGATGCGGGCGGCACCCAGCCAGAAATACACCCACTCCGGACATGTCCCGGTGAACAGCGCCACCGTCTCGCCGCGCTTGACCCCCAGGTCGTAGAGGACGTGGGCGGCCGCGCACGAACGGTCGCGCATTTGCGCGAACGAGACCGGGCTTCCGGCGATCGCCATCATCACCTGGTCGCCGTACTGATCTGCACGACGGTCGAGCACCTCAGGGACGCTGAAGCATTCAACGCCGAAGGCCGCAGGGTTCAGCGTGGCGTCCCGGCCACGGGGCATCACGCCCCCGCTGCCGCCGGATCGGGCTCACCGTCGGCGGTGTATCCGAAGTCGATCGGCGACGGCTCTTCGCCCGGATAGAACCTGTGCGCCCACCGCCGCAACGCCGCGTAGTCGCGCGCCTCCTCCGGCGCCAGGTTGGGCTTCTCGAGGTACTTCATGTTCTCCCAGGTGAAGAAGTCCTGCTTGATGACTTCCTGTTGCAGTGCAAGGAATTTCGCCGCGCGGCCCGCCGGCTTGTCGCCGGTGTCGCCGGGCTCTCGCACCGACGCCTGGGTGTAGAAGTAGTCGGTGTAGTCCTCGTCGACCGGTGTCTGACCCGTGACCTCGATGGTCGCAACCAGCTCCTTCGGGAAGCGCACGATGCCGAGGCCGAGCGAGTAGTTGTCGTAGATGATGTTGGCGTCGACGGGCCCATCCGGGGTGAGCCACGTCGACGGGCGTCCGCCGCCGAAGTTCGCGGTCACCGTCGCGTGCAGGTGGTAGCCGTTGGCGTCGAACGATGTGGTGTTGGCGGCGCTGTCGGCCTTGTGCACGAACTGCACGTGATACGGGTCGGCCGCGTTCTCGATGATCATCTGGGCGTGCACCTTGACCCGGTTGAGCATCCGCGAATGGGGATGCAACGGGTAGTACTCGTCGGTCTCGAGCTCGGGCAGCACCGGTGGCTGCCAGTAGGGGGCGCGGCCGTGACGCTCGTGCCAGACGACGATGAAGCCATACCACTCCTGGGCGGGATACGACTTGATCTTCACGTTCTGCTTGCAGCCGATCTTGCTGTACGGGATCAGTGCATTGGTGCCGTCACCGCGCCACTCCCAGCCATGCCACGGGCAGACGATGTGCTCACCCTCGACGGTGCCGCCGACGCCCATGTTGGCTCCGAGGTGCAGGCAATAGGCGTCGAGCACGTTCACCTTGCCGGACTTGGTGCGGAACATCACCAGTTCCTCGCCGAAGTAGTGGGCGCGCTTGACCTGACCGGGTTCCAGATCCGAGGCGAAGCCGACGATGAACCAACCCGTCGGAAAGCGGTACGTCGAGAGGCTGATCCCACTCGGACCGAACTCGCGTTCAGACGGATCGATCTGCGGGTCGTGAACTTCTTCTTGTTGAAAGGAGCCTGCCGTCATGCCGTATCTCCATCCGAGCGCACAATAACCGCAGGTCGCTAAACCTGCCCGTTGCCTATTTTTACTATTTTAGGCATTCTAGGTCAAGGACGGCGACGCGAGGAGAAGGCATGCCCACGACCACTCCGGTCGATCTGTCGGATTCTGCGCTGTGGCAGAACGGTTTTCCCGATGACCTGTTCACCGAATTCCGTCGTGAGAAGCCGATCTTCCACCACGAGCTGACCGACGGCGTCGCCAGCACGGTCAAACGCGCCTTCTGGATGACGACCAAGCACCGCCACGCGCAACGCATCCACCGGGACACCGACAGTTTCACCGCTGCCGACGGACCTCTCATCCAGGGCATCGGGCCCATCGGGTCGTTTCCGAACGTCATCACCATGGATCCGCCCGTGCTCACCAAGCGCCGTCGGGTGATGTCGCACGCGTTCACTCCCAAGGCCATCGGAAAGCTGGAGGACGGCATCAGGCGGCGCGCCGCCGCGATGGTCGACGGGTTACTCGAATCCGGCGGCGGCGACTGGATCACCGACGTCGCCGACGTGCTGCCGATGTCGGTGATCGGCGACATCGTGGGGATCCCCGACGAGGACCGGCCCCGCATCTTCGACACGCTCGATCGCATCCTCAAGGCCGGCGCCGGCGGGAGCGAGACGAGCACCGAGGAGCAGGAGCACATGGCGCTGTTCGGGGAGATCTTCACCTATGCGCTCGAACTCACCGCGGAGAAGCGGCGCAACCCCACCGACGACATCTGGAGCACGCTGACCACCGCGGTGGTCACCGACGAGAGCGGCGAAGAGTTGTCCATCCCCGCGAACGAACTGGAGATCTTCTTCTTCGTCCTCACACTGGCGGGCAGTGACACGACGAAGAACGCGTTGGCCGCCGGACTTCAGGCCTTTGTGGCCAATCCCGTTGAAATACAGCGCTATCGCGACGACGAGTCGATCCGGGCACGCGCGGTCGAAGAGGTCTTGCGCTGGTCGTCACCGGTCGCGTTCTGGACCCGCACCACGAAGGTGGACGTGGAGATGGACGGCATCACCATTCCCAGGGGTGATCGCGTGGTGTCGATGCTGCGCTCGGCCAATCGGGATGACGAGGTGTTCGCCGACCCATTCGTCTTCGACATCGGCCGCACCGACAATCCCCACGTCACCTTCGGCGGCGGCGGGCCGCACCATTGCCTCGGCGCCATGCTCGCACGCGCCGAGATCCGCGCCGCGCTCGATGAGTTGCTCGTGCGCGCCGACGACATCAGTCTCGGCGCCCCCAAGGTCACCCACCCCACACTGGCCAACAACATGTCGATTTTCGACGAGATGTCGATCTCGCTGACGCCCCGCTGAGAGTCAGAGCCCTTTCGGTCTCGTGCCGATGACGCCCTCGGCCGCAAGGCGTTCCAGATCCGCCTCCGTCTGCCCGCAAAGTTCTGTCAGCACCTCGCTGTTGTGCTGACCCAGCCGCGGTGGCGGACGGTGCAGCCAGGCGTCCATGCCGTCGAGCCGGGCGAACGGCGGACACGGGTACAGACCGGGTCCGGTGCTCGGATGGGTGAGCGGCTCGAAGAAGCCGCGGTGTACCAGCTGTGGGTTGTCGATCACCACGGACGGTGAAATCACCACGGCCGCTGGGATGCCGGCGGCGACCAGCCGCTCGACGACGGCCGCGGCGTCCTGTGTGGCGAGCCATGGCGCAGGGTCGTCCTGACCGCCTATCAGCGCGGCGAGCGCGTCCCGTTCGGCCTCGGTGCGGACGGTCATGGCGATCCAGCTGTCGTCGCCGGCGCAGCGGTAGATGTCCTGCATCTCGCCGGGGTGGTGCCCCTTGTTGCCGCGCCGCTCCAGGATCGACCCGAACATCTCGAATTCCATTGGCTGCACGGCGGTCACGTTGAGCACACTCTCGACCATCGGCACCTCGACAAGTTGACCGCGACCGGTACGTTCGGTGAACTCGAGTGCCGCCATGAGCGCGAACGCCGCGTGCGTCCCCGCCAGCGGATCGCACGCGCCACGCGGGGCGACCGGCAGTTCGTCCGGCATGCCGGTCACCCAGGCGAGGCCCGCGATCTGCTCCATGGTGGGCGCGAAGCCCACCCTGTCGCGCCACGGCCCGGTCAGCCCGAAGGCCGGCATACGCACCATCACCAGGCGCGGGTTCAGTTCGAGCAACGCGTCTGCGTCGAGCCCGAATTGATCCATGACTCGCGGTGAGAAGTTCTCGATCACCACGTCGGCCTGCGCGATCAACGTCTTGATCAGACCGAGTCCGGTCTCGGACTGCAGATCGAGGGTGACCGATCGCTTGTTGGTGTTCATGGCGTGGAAGACCCAGCCGTACTCCCACCAGTCGTCGACGTCCTTGCGCATCCCGCCGGAGTAACGTATGCCGTCGGGCCGCTGGATCGACTCGATCTTGATCACCTCGGCCCCGAACGCCGCCAGCGAATGCGTCGCGGACGGCCCCGCCCAGAACGCGGTGAAGTCGATGACTCGCACACCGGCCAGCGGACGACCTGCCGTCGCCTCCGGTGTCGATTGCCTTGGTTCCCAAAGGGGTTCGTCGTCGGAGTCGCCGACCGAGGGTGCGGTCCGGATCGGCGACGGTGCCGCGACGGACATCAACCACGGCGGACGCGGTTGGGCAAAGCCGGCCGGGTTGTCGACGTACACACCGCGCTCCCGCAGATGATCCATCTCGCGGACGGTGGCGCCGTTTCCCAGCGCGGCGAGCGGCAACCTGAACAGTTGTCCCAGTTCGACGATTTCGGCGACGGTGCGCTCGCGCATCCACGGGTCGATACGCTCCCGGATCCAATCGCGGTAATCCCATCGCCCGATCTGGAATTGCAACTGGGGCACCTCGGTGAACTCCGGGCAATCCACCATCGCCGCGAAGTCCAACCACTGCTGCCCCGTCACCATGCTGATGCCGACAAAGCCGTCTTTCGCCGGTTCGATCGACGGGACCTCGACAGAGCGCCGGACGTGCGGGGCCTTCAGCAGTTGCGAATGCAGCCATTCGCCGCTCTGCATCAGGGTGATCGCCTCGAGCATCGACATGTCGAGGTGCGCACCGCGACCTCCGCGGCTGACCCCGCGGCGAGCGGCCAGCGCGCCGTAGGCCGCCCACACGCCGCCCTGATACTCCCCGAGGTCGCCGCCGACGGAGATCGGCGGGCCCGCGGGATCGCCGCGAAACCCGGTGAGCCCGGAGTCGGCCTGCAAGGTGAACTCCGATGCTGGGCGTTCGGCCCATGGACCCGTCCAGCCGAAGTCGGAGACGGTGACGATGACGAGGCCGGGCGAATTGTCGAGCAGGCGCTTCGGGTCGAGTCCCCGCGCGGTCACCGCGGCCCTGGTTCCCGTGACGATCACGATGTCCGCACCGGTCAGCAGCCCGTCGGAAATGCCTGTCACGCTGCGCTTCCCGGCGTTCAGGTACGCGAACAGCGGCGCGTCCGCGCGGTCGCGCGGCACGGAACCGGACGCGGTGAAGCGACGCAGCGGGTCACCGCCGGCCGGTTCCACCTTGACGACGTCGGCCCCCGCGTCAGCCAGCAATTTCCCGCAGTAAGCGCCCGCGATACGATCGCTGATCTCGACGACGCGCAGATCATGCAGCGGCGTAGGTGCTACATCCTCGACGTCACTCACCCGCTAGAGCCTCCCTGGTTTCTTTGCCATATTAGTAACTTTTGTCAGATAGCGATTACGTACACCCCAGGTAGCGGGCCTTTCACTGCTAGCATTGTCGGCGATATGACCACGTTGGGAATTGGACCCGAGGCTCGCCGCCGACTGGGCTCGCGCCGCACGGCCGAGATCGTCGCCGACGAACTCCGTCGGCAGATCATCGACGGCGAACTCGCCGATGGTGACCTGTTGCCACGACAGGAGGTCCTCGTCGAGCAGTTCCGGGTCAGCCTGGTATCGCTGCGGGAAGCCTTGCGGATCCTCGAGACCGAGGGTCTGGTTTCGGTGCGCCGCGGAAACCGCGGTGGTGCCGTCGTGCACGCGCCCGCGAAAGCCAGCGCGGCATACATGCTCGGACTCCTGCTGCAGAGCGACACCGTTCCGCTCTCCGACCTGGGCGCCGCACTGCAGGAACTCGAGCCCATGTGCGCGGCCCTGGCGGCGCGGCGTGCCGACCGCGGCGAAGAGCTCGTTCCGAAGCTCAAAGAGATCAACGCGCTGATGGCCGAGCGCATCGAGGACGGACCCCAGTTCACCGAGATCGGCGGGCAGTTCCACGACGAGGTCGTCCGCGGCTGCGGCAACCACACGATGATCGCCGTCGTAGGGAGCCTGGAGACACTGTGGACCGGTCACCTGAACTGGTGGGCCCAGGAGACCACGGCGCGCGGCGAATACCCGTCGATGAGTCAACGCCGCATCGCGATGTCGATTCACAACAAGATCTCCGATGCCATCGAAGCCGGCGACGGCGAGCGTGCCCGCAAGCTGTCGGCGCGTCACATCGCCGACACCCAGACCTACTTCAGCGCCGTCGATCCCGAGCAGCGGATCGTGGCGCTGTCGCCGCAGGCACTGGCCCGACGCAAGCACTGAGAGGGCCGCGTGCGTAGCGCCTTGGTAACCGGCGGTAGCGGTGGAATCGGAATCGCGTGCGGGCGCAAGCTCGTCGAGCTCGGCTACGACGTCGTCCTGACCGCCAGGCGTGAAGAGCCCCTGCGCGACGCGGCCGCAGCCATCGGTGCGCGCTATGCCGTCGCCGACGCGGCGCAGCCTGAGACGTTCGCAGCCGCGGTTGACGCGCTCGACGAGATCGATCTCGTCGTGCATGCGGCGGGAATTCTGGGCGGAACCTACGCTCGCAAGCAGACTTTCGATCAATGGCGCGCGACGATGTCGGCGAATCTGGACTCGTGTTTCGTGGTGACGTCCGCCGCGCTGCCGAAGATGAGGCAGGGCTCACGCTTCGTGTTCATCTCGTCGTCGGCCGCCCACGAACCGATGATGGCGCGGACGGCGTATTCGGCGTCGAAGGCCGGTATGAACGCGTTCGCGGGCGCGCTGGCGCGCGAGGTCGACCGCGACGGGATCAACGTACACATCGTCACCCCGGGGCCCGTCGAGACCGAGATGCTGCAGGAAGTGCCGTTCGAGATGTACGCGATCCGTGCCGCCGATGTCGCCGACGCCGTCGCCTGGCTGGATACCCTCGACCCGTCGGTCGATCTGCCCGAAATCCGTTTGCACGCAATCACCCGCGGGCCGCACGCCCGCACCCCCGTGGTCCCGCTGGCTGCCAAACAGTGATTTCGGTGTCGCGGGTCGCGGTGAGCGCGACCAACTACACCGAAATCGCAGTCAGTCGGCGAGGTGAATCTGCGACTCCATCTGATGAAAGATCCTCAGCCGGTCGCCGCGACGGACCAGCAGCCAGGTGATCCAACTCGCGCCGTTTCGTTCGCCGTCGACTTCTGTGCCCGCCAGGCGCCAGCGGCTCAGCACGATGGCGCGGACCACGGTGTCGTCCACCATGTCGAACTCATGCAACGTCGACGACACCGTCGCCGACTTGAGCCGTCCGGCCACCCTCGCCCAGTGCCGTTCGAGTTCGTCGTTGCCGATCACCGGCGCCGCGTACTCGTCACCGACGTAGATGGGCGACGGGTCGTCGCGCGTCCAAAGATCGCCCAGCGCGTGGAAATCCAGGTTCGACCAACGCTTGTCGTAATCGCGGACCAGGTCGGTCAGTGCCGATTCGACAGCGTGTACGTCAAACGGCGAGTCCACCTGCGCCCGACAATTCAGAAGGCAACGCCTTGACGGTGGCGGGCAAGCCGTACAGCGCCATGGCGTTGCCGCGCATGATTCGCTCACGCTGGTCCGCCGGGAACCGTCTGATCGCCCAGTCCGGCGAGTCGTAGCTCCAGTGCGGGTAGTCGGTGGAGAACATGATGTTGTCGCCGAGATCCATCATCTCGAGGTACTTGCGGTACTCGCCGAGGTCGACCTCCTCGAGCGGTTGGGTCGTGAATCGCACGTGCTCGCGGACATAGTCCGACGGCTTACGACGCACCTGCGGCAGATCTGCCTTGCGCTGCTCCCAGATTCGGTCCATCCGCCACATCGCAGGCAACGCCCACGTGAAGCCACCCTCGACGAACACCACCCGTAGATCGGGATGACGGTCGAAGGCGCCGTCGAACACCAGGCTCATCAGATGCGACACATACAGCAGCGGCCAGGACGCGAAGAAGTCGTGCCAGTGCGCCGGGTTGCCGACCGGGTAGATCGGAATCAACTCGAACGGCGTCTGCCCCATGAGGTGGGTGGCGACGGGCAGACCATGGCGTGCCGCGGCCGCATACATCGGATCGAAGTGCGGGCTACCGAACGGGATCCCGCGTGTCTGCGGCGTCATGAGCACTTCGGCCATGTACGGGTGCCCGGCCCACCGCTCGATCTCGCGTGCGGCGGCTACCGGATCCTGGGCGGTGACGCTGATCGCGCCTCGCCAACGGCCGTGCCAGTTGGCCTCACCCAGCCACACGTCGGCGAGCCAGTCGTTGTGGGTGGCCTTCAGGACGTCTTCGGCCTGCGGCAGCTGCGCGTCGCACATAGGTTCCAGCACAGCGATACTCACGCCGGCATCGACCAGCAGTTGCTTGGCTGCGAAGTCCGGATCGCTGCCCGCGACACCGCCGCCCGGCGGGCTCGCGTCAACCCGCAGTGAGTTCGTCTTGTACGAGTCCGGCGTGTCATAGAAATGCGGGACCGGCGAGACCGCATTACCCGTCGGCCAGAGTTTGTCCTTCCATTCCGCGGGCGCATACGACTTGAGCACTTCGGCCGACATGGGCAGCGGGTGGACGTCGGTGTCGACGATCGTCACCGCGATATCCGCGGCGGCGGTCCTGTCCCGAACGCTCTCGACGGTCGTCATGTCAGACTCCTCTCCCTGCCTGGATTGCCGGCTCGGCCGGCGTGACACCATAGATCTCACTTGCGTTGCGCCACAACACTTTGTCCCGCTGGTGACTGTTAAGACCTGCGACGACGGTGTCCGGCCCCGTTGCGGACCAGTGTGGGTAGCTCGACCCGTACATCAGCAGGTCGGCCTTGTCGGTGAAGTCCATCCACTGCTCAGCCTGGCCCTCGTCCGTCGGCCCGTCGAGCGCCGACGAACAGAATCGCACATGGTCGCGCAGGTACTCGCTGGGAAACCGGTCCACCCAGGGGGTTTGATCCCGCATCGACATCCAGAACGTGTCGAGCCGCCACATGAGTGGCGTGAGAATGTCGTAGCCGCCGTCGGCGAAGACGAATCGCAGATCGGGGTGCCGTCCGAACATGCCCTCGACGATCAGCGTCGCAAGGTGGACGAACGAGTTCAGCGGCATGAACGCGGCATAGCCCGGGTAGGTGTAGGCATGACCGGCGAACGTCGGCGCATGGTCAACACCGTTGCCGCCGTTGATATGTACGGCCACCGGTAGCCCGTGTGCGGCGGCGGCCTCCCAGATCGGCTCGAACATCGGTTTGCCGTAGGGCTCACGCGACTGCATCGGAACACCGACCTGAACCATCTTCGGGTGATCGGCCAGTCGCTCGATCTCGGCGACCGCCCCCCTGACGTCCTCGGGGTTGACCCGGATGGTGCCGCGGAACCGGTTCGACGTGTCCGGATCCAGCCAACGGTCGAGCAGCCAGTCGTTGACCGCCGCGCAGATCCGGCTGTTCAGCAGATAATCGGCGATGTTGCCGCGCGTCAGCGGATTGAGAATCGCGTAGTCAGCGATGAGCCGCTCGCGCGAAGAGCCGAAGGCAACGCCGTTGCCGTCGAAGAGATGATGCGCCACGGTATCTGGATCCGACCCGGGATAGCCGTCGCCGTACAGGTCCTGGCGGTAGTCCCCGCCCGGCGCCTGGTACCACTGCTGCTCCACGTCGGGAATGGCGCGCAGCTTGTGCGGCGCCGACAGATACCGCCGAATCTCGGAGTTGAACCGGAAATGTGGCTGCACATTCGCGTCGATGATCGTCATGCCGTGAGATACACCTGTCCATCCGCGACGTCCACCTCGTACGTGCGCACTCGCTTCTTGGGATCGGCGAGGCTTTCTCCCGTGGTGATGTCGAACTCCCATTGATGCCAGGGGCAACGCGCGATCTGGCCGTCACGCACATGGCGGATCTGGTCGGGCATCTCCGGGTCGTACTCGGTGGTGCCCCTGACGTAGCCCAGGCACAGCGGTGCGCCCTCATGTGAGCAATAGTTCGCGATCGCGTAGAGCGACCCGTCGATGTTGTAGACGCCCACGCCGAACTTTCCGGCCTGGACCAGCTTCATCGTTCCCGGAGGCAGGTCTTCGACCGCACATACCGGTCGGCGCTGCATAGGACCTCCTCTCCCTTGACCTAGAATACTAAAATAGTAAAGATAGAGCGAACGACTTGCTTGCGCCGGGAGGCATGTGTGACGACCAGCACGGATTCGCATGATCAGCCGACCGCCCCCGATTTGGTGAACGATCCCTACCCCTACTTCGAGCACATGCGTAAGACGTCGCCGGTGTGGCGCGGGACGCTCATGGAGAGCGACCTGATGCCCGAGGAGTTGAAGAACCCAGAGAACTGGACGTTGTTCGACTTCGACAGCGTCTTCACCGCCTTTCGCGAAGACACGGTGTTCGCCTCGGAGATGTACAACCAGACCATCGGGTTGGTCTTCGGCCCGACGATCCTCGGCATGGCGGGGAAACAGCACCACGACCATCGCAGCCTGGTGAGCAAGGCCTTCAAGCAGAGCTCGCTGGCCAAGTGGGAACCCGAGGTGATCGACCCGATCTGTGATCAGCTGGTCAACGAGTTCAAGGACGACGGCGAGGTCGATCTGGTCAAGGCGGTGACGTTCGAGTTCCCCACCAGGGTCACCGCCGCCCTGCTCGGCCTGCCGCAGGAAGATCTCGAGATGTTCCGGCGGCTGTCACTGGACTTGATCTCCATCACCGAGGACATCGAAGCGGGCCTGAACGCGTCGGTCGAACTCGGCACCTACTTTCAGCAGCAGGTGGATCAACGGCGAAGCAAGCCCACCAACGACGTCATCGGCGACCTCGTTGCCGCGGAGATCGACGGGGAAAAGCTCACCGACGAGGCCATCATCTCGTTCCTGCGCCTGCTGCTGCCCGCCGGACTCGAGACCACTTACCGGTCCTCGGGAAATCTGTTGCAGCTGTTGCTGACCCATCCAGACCAACTCGAGGCACTGCAACGGGACCGCAGTCTCATCCCGGCCGCGATCGAGGAAGGCATTCGGTTCGAGACCCCGCTTGTGCTTGTGGCTCGCAACACCACCCGTGATGTCGAGATGCACGGCATGACAATCCCGGAGGGCGCGTCGATCACCTTATGCATGGGCGCCGCCAATCGTGACGACAAGCGGTGGGAGAACCCCGACGTGTTCGACATCCACCGCCCGCGTCGGGCTCACATCTCGTTCGCGGGAGGCATTCACAGCTGCCTCGGAATGCATCTGGCCCGGGTCGAAACGAAGGCAATGCTGACGAGCCTCTTCGACCGTTTGACCGATTTCCAACTAATCGCCGACGACGATACGAAGATCGTCGGTATGCCATTTCGCTCCCCCAAGCACCTGCCCGTCACATTCCGGCCAATGTCGGCTGAGCCGACAAATCGGGCCTGAGCGTGAGGACACGCGCAGCGATCCTGCACGACATGGGCCAGCAGTGGTCGGTCGAGGAATTCGAGCTCGACCCGCCGAAGGCCGGCGAGGTGCTGCTCGAGATGGCCGCGGCCGGGCTGTGCCACTCCGACGAGCACATCCGCAACGGCGACATGTCCGCGTCCAACGAGGTGATGCAGTCCTATGGGCTGCCGTCGATGTTCCCGTTGATCGGTGGCCACGAAGGCGCGGGCGTCGTCCTCGAAGTCGGCGCGGGCGTCACCGAGTTCAAGCCGGGCGACCACGTCGTGACGTCGTTCGTCGCGGTGTGCGGCAGCTGCAGGTGGTGCAACTCCGGGATGGAGTACATCTGCGACATGGGCGCGCAGGTGATGATCCCCGGCATGCCCACCGACGGCACATTCCGCCATCACACGAGCGACGGGCGGAACCTGGGTCACCTGTCCAAGGTCGGCGCCTTCTCGAAACACACTGTGGTGTCGCCGGATTCGATCGTCAAGATCGACCCTCATCTTCCGCTGCTACCGATGGCGCTGCTGTCCTGCGGCATCCCCACCGGCTACGGTTCCGCGGAGAACCGCGCGAAAGTGCGCACCGGTGACACCGTCGTGGTGATCGGCGTCGGCGGCATCGGCACCGGGGCGATCCAGGGCGCGCGCATCAACGGCGCCGCGCAGATCATCGCCGTCGATCCGGTGGAGTTCAAACAGAAATCGGCACTGGGCTTCGGCGCCACACACAGCGTCGCGTCCACCGAGGAAGCCGCCGATCTGGTTCGCGATCTGACCGCCGGGGTGATGGCGGACAGCGTCATCGTCTCCCCCTCGTTGATCACCGAGGACGATGTGCAGCCCGCGCTTAGTCTGACGCGCAAGGGTGGAACCTGTGTGCTGACCGGAATGACCAGGCAGCTCACGAGTTCCATCGGGATCAACCTGCAGGAGTTCATCCTGTGGAACAAAAACCTCGTCGGCACCGTGTACGGATCATGTAATCCCCGGGTGGACGTGCCCCGCTTCATCAAGCTCTACGAATCGGGGCAGCTGCAACTCGACGAGATGATCACCCGGCGCTACCGTCTCGACGAGATCAATGACGGCTACCGTGACCAGCTCAACGGTGAGATCGTGCGCGGCATCATCGATTTCAGCCTGGACTGAGTCACACGATGCGCGACGCGCGGCCCTGCCAGTAGCGGTCGCGGATGCGCCGTTTGTAGAGCTTTCCGTTGGGATCGCGCGGTAGTTCCGGATCGAATTCGATGGTGCGGGGGCACTTGTAGGTCGCGAGGTGTGATCTGCAGTAGTCGATCAGCTCGGCCTCGAGTGCGGATCCGGCCTCCACCCCGGGGATCGGTTGTACGACCGCCTTGACCTCCTCGCCGAACTCGTCGTTCGGGACACCGAACACTGCGGCGTCGACGAGCTTCGGATGCATGACCAACAGGTTCTCCACCTCCTGCGGGTAGATGTTCACCCCGCCGGAGACGATCATGAACGTCGACCTGTCAGTCAGATAGAGGTAGCCGTCCTCGTCGACGAATCCCATATCACCAAGTGATCGCCATCCGCGGTCGTTGGACACCGAGGCGGTCTTGGCCGGGTCCTTGAAGTATTCGAACGCCGGTCCCCCCTCGAAGAAGAGTTCCCCGGCGGTGCCGGCGGGAACTTCGATCCCGTCGGCATCCAGCACATGCACAGGGGTGATGGGTTTGCCCACCGAACCGGGGTGGGCCAGCCAGTCTTCGGGTCCGATCCCGGTGCCCGCGAATCCTTCTGTGCCCCCGTAATACTCGTGGATGATCGGGCCGAACCACTCCATCATCTTGTACTTGACGTCAACCGGGCACGGCGCGGCCGCGTGGATCACGCACCGCAGGCTCGACGTGTCATAGGCGGCGCGGACCTCGTCGGGCAGCTTGAGCATCCGCACGAACATCGTCGGCACGAACTGCGCATGCGTGACGCGGTACGTCTCGATGTGCCGCAGTACGGCCTCGGCGTCGAACTTTCGCATCAGGATCGAGGCGGCGCCCACCCGGTGTACTGCCATCGTGTAGTTGATGCCCGCCGCGTGATACAGCGGTGCTGGGGAGAGGTAGACGCTGGACGAGGTCATGTCGTAGCGCTGGCCGAGCGAGTACTCGAGGACCTTCTGCGCCCACGACCCCTGACCGTCGGTCGGCAGTGGTCGTCGAACGGCCTTGGGCCGCCCCGTGGTTCCCGAGGAGTAGAGCATCTCGGTGCCGTCCGAAATCGGCGGGGCATCACCCGCCGATGCCAGCGCGTCGCGGTACGACGTCCAGCCCGGCAACGCGGCACCGACGCCAATGTGCACCTCGACACCCGCATTGGCCTCGAGAAGATGGGCCGCCAGTTCAGGCATCGACTCGTCGATGAAGACCGCCTTCGCTTCGGAGTCGTCGATCACGTAAGCGACTTCGTCTGCCGTGAAATGCGTGTTGACCGCGCTGTAGTACAACCCGGAAAGCTGGCAGCCCCAGGTGATCTCGAAGAACTCCGGGCGGTTGGGCAGCACCAGTGCGACACCGTCGCCAGGACGCAGCCCGGCCTCGTACAGCAGGGCCGCCACCCGCCGGCTACCCGCGTAAAGGTTGCCGTAGGTGATGGTCTCACCGTCTGCAGCGATCACGGCCGGCGAGTCCGCGGCCTCCGTAGCATGGTCAGAGATGTTCAACGGACACCCTTAGGTGGCGACGTCGCCGTTCTTGGATGCGGCCGCCTGACGCTCGGCCATCTCCGACGGCAGGATCTTGTCCGCGAACACCCGCTGGATGAGTTCCTGGACGTCCCTGCTGACCGACGCGAGCGCGACGAGGTCGTTGGAACTCTGCCAGTGCACCCGCATGCCCATCATCTCCCACGCCCGCTTGATGTTGGCCTTGGTGGCCAGCAGCGTGGTGAGCGGAGCCTGGGCGATGTGGCGGGCGATCGCCTCCACCCGCGCATCCAGATCTTCGCGCTTGACCACCTCGTTGATGAGGCCGTACTCGAGCGCCTTGTTCGCGTCGACCGTCTCGGCGGTGTAGAGGTAATAGGAGGCGCGCCGCCAGTTCATGAAAACCCATGGCTCGATGGAGCATTCACCCGACGGCATCCCGAACCCCTGCAGCGGCGGATACGAGAAGTAGGCGTCCTCGGAGGCGATCGCGATATCGGTGGTCAGTCCGTAGTGGGTGCCGCCACCGACGCAGTACCCGTGGATCTGCGAGATGGTGGGCTTGGAGAACTCCCACAGGTTCAGGATCGGCTTGACGAACAAGTCGGTCTGGGGTTTCCACGGCATACCGGTGGCCTTGAAGCCCTCGACGAACTCCGGATAGTCGACGGCGTTGTTGCCGATGGCGTGCCCCGAACAGAAGCCCTTTCCGTTGGCCTTCAAAATCAGAACCTTGATGTCGTAATCGCGGTCGGCGTCCCGAAGCGCATCGTCGATCTCCTCGACCTGCTTCTGGTCCTGAGCGTTGGCCTTCTCGGGCCAGTTCAAGGTGATGGACGCGATGGGACCCTTCTTTTCGAAGATGATCCGCTCGCGAGTCTCGTTGACGTCCATGGATGAACAACCTTTCGTTATTACGTGATGACGCCGATTTCAGCGCCGATGTCGTAGATGGTCCCTACCTCGCCGGTCCAATTGACCGTGCCCGACGCGCCCGCTTCGATCTCCTGTTCGACCTTCTCGGTGGCCACCGTGAAGAGCGGAGCACCTTCCTCCACGTGCTCGCCGTCGTCGACCAGCAGCTCGGTCAGCTCCGCTTCGGACACCGCAACCGACGTGCGGGGGATCCGAATGACGAACTCAGCCATGCGCGACCGCGGTCGCCAGTGCTCGCTGCGCGGCGTCGACGATCCGTGCTGCCGACGGATAGATCTGCGCCTCCAGCGCCGCCGCAGCCGGCGTGGGAACGAACCGGGCGCCGACGCGCTCGATCGGGGCGGTGAGCTCGCCGAAGCATTCGGCTTGGAGGGTGGCGACGATCTCCGCACCCGGTCCCGCGAACTGGACGGCGTCGTGCACGACCACCGCGCGGCGGGTCCGCCGCACCGATTCGACTATGGTCTCGACATCCAGTGGCACCAGGGTCCGCAGGTCGACCACCTCGGCGTTCACGCCCAGGTCCTGCAACTGCTGGGCGGCCGTGAGACATTCGAGCACGCTGCGGCCGTAGCTGATGAGCGTGACGTCGGATCCGGGCCGCTTGATCTCGGCCTGGCCCAGCGGAATGGCGAAGCCAGGATCTGTTGGTACGGAACCCTTCTGACCCTGCAGACGGATCGTTTCGACGAACAGGCACGGATCCGGGTCGAAGATCGCAGATGTCAATAGGCCCTTACCGTCGCGCGGGGTCGACGGGACGATGACCTTCATGCCCGGGATGTGCATGAACCAGGCTTCCAGGGTCTGCGAATGCGTTGCGCCGGTGGCCAGTCCGCCGTACACCTGGGTGCGCACGGTGATCGGCGCCGTCGTGCGCCCCGCGGTCATGAACCGCAGTTTGGCGGCGTTGTTGATCAGCTGGTCGGCGGCGATGCCGATGAAGTCCATGATCATGATCTCGGCGACCGGCAGCAGTCCGTCGATGGCCGCGCCGATCGCGGCGCCGACGATGGCGGCCTCCGATATCGGCGTGTCCAGCACCCGATCGTGTCCGTACTTCGTCGACAGTCCCGCCGTCGGGCCCGAAGCTCCCGGATCGGCGATGTCCTCGCCGAGCAGGAACACCCGATCGTCGGCCGCCAGCGCCTGATCCAGCGCGAGGTTCAGCGCCTCACGCATCGTCATTTCTTTCTCGTCCATGACGCCTTCCTCAGACCGGATAGCGGATCGGGGACGCGTACACGTCGCGGTCGAGTTCGTCGATCGACGGCGCCTCGGCGCTCATGACGGTGTCCAGAGCCTGTTGCACCTTAATGAGGGCGCCCTCGTCGATGCCGCTGAGCTCGTCGTCGGTGCAGATGCCGTTGTCTATCAGGTGTTTCCGGAAGCGGGGCACCGGGTCGGCCTCCATCGCCGCCGACAATTGATCCTTGGGGATGTACGGCATGCGGTCGCCGAAGTAATGGCCGCGGAAGCGAAACGTCACGCATTCGATGAACGTGGGTCCCTCACCGTTGCGCGCCTTGCCGATCGCCTCGGCGAGCACATCCAGCACGGCGAGCGGATCGTTGCCGTCCACCTGAATGCCGGGCATCCCGTATCCCGCGGCGCGGTCGGCGACACGGCCGAGCTTCATCGTGTCGTGAGTGGGCGTCATCTCCGCGTATAGGTTGTTCTGGCAGACGAACACCACCGGCAGGTTCCACAGGGCAGCCATGTTCGCCGCCTCGTGGAACGATCCGGTGTTCGTCGCCCCGTCACCGAAACTCACCACCGTGACGCGGTCGGTGTCCTTGCGCTTGGCCGCCATCGCCAGCCCGACGGCGACCGGCGGTCCGGCGCCGACGATGCCCGTCGACAGCATCACGCCCTTGTCAGGTTTCGCGATGTGCATCGTGCCGCCCTTACCGCGACCCGCCCCGACCGTGCGCCCCATCATCTCGCCGTAGATCTCTTCCAGCGGAACGCCTTTGCCGATCAGGTCGTGCAGCCCGCGGTAGGTCGTCACCAGCTGATCGTCCTCACGCAGCGCGACACCCATCGCGGCGGCGATGGCCTCCTGGCCGCGCGACGGCCAGTACACACACATGAACTCACCGGTGCCGATGCCCTTGGACAGCCGGTCGTCGGCAGCCTTCATCAGCACCATCAGGGCATAGATCCGGCGTTGGACGTCCGTCGGATACGTCATGGGCCCAGCGACCCGATCTCGCGGTACACCTTGGGAATCGGTTTCGGGTCCATGGCGAGGTTGTCCAGTCCCGTCATGGTTCCGGTGGCGCCGAGTTCCCCGAGTCTCTGCACGGCGGCATCGAGGTCGTCGCAGTCGAGCTCATAGATCGCGATGAAGGGGCCTTCGCCATCGTTGGGTGCGAACCGACGCGCGGACACGATGCCCTCCACCGACAGGATCTGCGCCAGGTGTGTGTCGTTGTACCACTTGTGGTACTCGGCTTCACGATCCGGCGAGGCCGGCATCGTCTCGACGTACATGATCCCTCTGGGCACCTACGCTGCTCCCCTCTCCTATGGGCCTGACCACGGCTTGATCTTCAGGAAACCGCCCGCGTCGACCCGCAGCTGCTGGCCGGTGACATAGCGGGCGGCGTCGCTGGCCAGAAACAGCACGGCTTCGCTGATGTCCTCGGGCTCCACATACGGAATCGGCATCGCCTGGATCATCGGGAAGACGATTTCGGCATCCTCACGCGTGGGATTGGGCAGATCGGGTCGAAACGCCTTGTACATCGGCGGGCTGTGCAGCATGTCGGTGTTGACGTTCGTGGGATGTACGGCGTTCACACGGATCTGCTCCGGCGCCAGTGTGCGGGCGAGATCGTTGACGTAGTGCGCGACAATCTGTTTGGCGAAGGCATAACCCGCCCCGCCGGGGCCGCCGTCCATGCCGCTGGTGTTGACCGCCGTCGCCATGAACGCCGCAACCGATCCGGTGGCGATGACCGAGGCGCCCGCGTGGAGGTGCTTCATGCTGGCGTGAATGAGGTTCATGACACCGATGAGGTCCACGTCGACCGCATCGACGAATGCCTGCGGCGGTAGCCCCGCGGTCATCGGGCAGATCCCGGCGTTGGCGACCACGATGTCGAGTTGGCCGAACTCTTCGACGCCGCGGTCGATCGCGGCGGCGAGTCCGACGCGGTCGCGGACGTCAGCGATCTCGGTGTAGGCGCGCTGACCTTCCTTCTCGACCAGCCGCGCCGTTTCGTCGAGGTCCTCCGGCCGCGCCAGCGGATAGTCATTGGTCTCGATGTCCGCGCAGATGTCGACGGCGATGATGTCGGCGCCCTCGGCGGCCAGTGTTCGCGCGTGGGAACGTCCTTGGCCGCGCGCAGCCCCGCTGACCAGGGCCACTTTGCCCGTCACCCTGCCCATGACCGAACCTCTCTGCCTGTCCGCCAGCGGTGGCTATACTACCTAAAATTATAAAGAAACCAATCAGGCCGATCCCGAACAGGACACCGTGGACTTCTCATATCCAGCGGAGGTGGAGCCCTTCCGCAAGGAGCTGCGCGCTTGGCTGTCCACCAACCTGACCGATGAGGTGAAGACCGCCGACCGGCATCGCGGGCGCGATCCACAGGCGTTCGAGACGCTTCGTGCGTGGGATGCGACGGTGGCCGACGCGGGTTGGGGCGCGGTCTCCTGGCCGCAGGAGTACGGCGGCCGTGGGGCGTCGGTGCTCGAGCAGCTGGTGTACGCCGAGGAAACGACGCGTGCGCGAGCACCCATGCCGCTCAACGTGATCGGCATGAACAACATCGCGCCGGCGATAATGCAATACGGCACCGAGGACCAGATGCGGCGGCTGCTCCCCCGGATGATGCGCGCCGACGACATCTGGTGTCAGGGCATGTCCGAGCCGGAAGCGGGGTCCGACCTGGCGTCACTACGCACCCGCGCGACGCGTGACGCTGACGCCTTCGTCGTCAACGGCCAGAAGATCTGGACCTCGCTGGGCCACCGGGCCGACTGGTGTCAGCTGTACGTCCGCACCGATCCGGACGCTTCGAAGCACAAGGGCATCTCCTGCCTCATCGTTGACATGAAGTCCCCCGGTATCGAGGTCCGGCCGCTGGTGACCATCAACGGTGCCGCCGACTTCGCCGAAGTCTTCTTCACCGACGTCCGGGTGCCCGCCGACGCCCTGCTCGGTCCGCTCAACGCGGGATGGCAGGTCGCCACGACGACCCTGAGCCACGAGCGGGCAGGTGCGGCGAGACTGTATGCACAGATGGAGATGCAGCTGGCCGACCTCGTCGCCGACCTCAGGGACCACGTCGTCGACGGCAAGCCGGCGCTCGACAACAGCGCGACGCTGTGCCGGCTCGGCGACGTCGCGGTCCGCATCAAGTACCTCGAGTTGTTGTGCAAGCGATCGATATCCGCGATGCTGCACGGCGGCGATGCACTCGGCTCGGCCAGCCTGGCCAAGAGTGTGTGGGCCGAACTGGGGCAGGACCTCGCCGAGCTGGCGTTCGACGTGTTCGGGCCGCTCGGCAGCGGCGGCCGATGGATGGACCGTCGGCTCTCGTCGCGCTCGCTGACCATCGCCGGCGGGACGACCCAGATCACCAAGGGCATCACCGCGACCCGCGTCTTGGGGCTGCCAAGACGATGAACCTCGAACTCACCGACGAACAGACCGCCCTACGGGACACCCTGCGGCGTTATCTTGCCGAAAAGGCAAGCCTGGCAACATATGTCCGGCCGCTACTCGACGACGAGAATGCTGGAGCGGATTCGGTCTGGCGCGGGCTGGCGGCGATGGGCGTGACGGGCTTGCTGGTCCCGGAGGAGCGCGACGGCGCAGGCATGACGATGGTCGAGGCCGGGGTGGTCGCCGAAGAACTGGGGGCCGCGTTGTACCCGGGCCCGTGGTTGTCCACCGCCGTCGCGGCGACGCGAGCCCTGGTGCGCACCGGTGCCGACGGGAATGCCGCCGTATTGCTCGCCGGCATCGCGAACGGTTCCACCGTCACCACCGTCGGGCCGCTGTTCGGTCCCCGGCCGACAGCGATGGACGGCCCCAGACTGCACGGCAGCGTCACCGGCGTGCCGGACGCCAACGATGCCGACATCATCCTGGTGTTCGCCGACGAACCCGACGGCATCGGGTTGTACTCCGTCGACACCTCGTCCGAGAGCATCACGATGGCGTCGTGCGCGCACATCGACCCGACGCGTGTGCTGGCCGACGTCACGTTCGACAGCACTTCTGCCAGGCGGCTAGCGTCCGTGCCGGCGGACGTGTTGCGGGCGATCGTCGACGACGTCGTGATCGCGTACGCCGCCGACGCGCTCGGTGCGGCGACCGCCGTGATGAACCTCGCCATCGAATACGCCAAGGTGCGAAAGCAATTCGATCAGCCGATCGGAAGCTTTCAAGCCGTCCAGCATCTGTGCGTCGACATGTACGAGGCGGTGGAACTCGCGCGTAGCGGCGTCATCCACGCGTTGTGGGCCGCCGATGCGGCGGATCCCGCGGAGCACCATCTGGCCGCACTGCGCGCCAAGGCGTTCGCCGGCCGGCTGACCGCGGTCGGCGATATAGCGATCCAGGTGTTCGGTGGTATCGGCTTCACGTGGGAGCACGACGCGCACCTTTATCTGAAGCGACTGTTGGGCTGGAGCGGATTCCTCGGTGCACCGGACCGGTATCTCGAGGAGATCGGGAAGGGGTTGCAATGATTCTCAGTGGTGTGCGTGTCGTCGAATTGGCCTCGTGGACATACGTTCCCTCGGCCGGTGCGGCGCTCGCCGACTGGGGCGCGGACGTCATCAAGGTCGAGGACGTCAAGGCGGGCGATCCGGGTCGGGCACTGGTCATCGGTGGATTCACGAAGGAGAACGCCCGAGCGCACATCGATTTCATCCTCGAGATCGGCAACAGGGGCAAGCGCAGCATTGCCGTCGACATCAAGTCCGACACCGGTCGCGAGTACTTCGGACGCCTGCTGGCCACCGCGGACGTCTTCCTCACCAACTGGCTGCCCGGAGCGCTGGAACGGGCCCGGCTGACCGTCGATGACATCCGCTCGTTCAATCCGGACATCATCATCGCGCGCGGCACCGGCACCGGAGTTCGCGGACCCGACCGCGACAAGGGCGGTTTCGACGCGGCCACCTACCTGTCCCGCGGCGGGGTGTCGTACACCATGACGCCGTTCGGCACCGAGACGCCCGCGGTGCAGGGACCCGGATTCGGTGATCTGCAGGGCGGAATCACGCTCGCCGGAGGTGTGTGTGCCGCTCTGTTCCACCGCGAGCGCACCGGAGAACCCAGCATCGTCGACTCATCCCTGCTGGCGCAGGCGATGTGGACCATCGCGCCGTCGATCTCGGTCGCTGACCTCTTCGACATCGACGGCATCCCCGGCGCACCACCCGGCCTGGCGATCAACCCGCTCGTCAACCGTTACAAGACGCGTGACGGCCGGTGGATCCAGATGGTCTTCCTTCAGCCGGACCGGTTCTGGGCGGGGTTCTGTGAGCGGATCGGCCTGCCGGAACTCGCCACCGACGAACGCTTCGTCCCGTCAAGCAATCTGATCGCCAACTCCACCGAGGCTTGCGCGCTCGTCGGAGACCGTCTGGCCAGCGAGGATCTGGACCACTGGCGCGAGGTGCTCGCCGACGAACCCGGCGTGTGGGCCGCGTTGGCCACGCCGAAGGAGACTCTCAACGATCCGCAGGTCAGGCCGAACGGCTACGTCGTAGCCAACGTCGACGACCAGGGCAACGAGTATCAGATCGTCGCCGCGCCAGTGCAATTCAACGAAACCCCACCCGCGGCCGCACGGGCTCCCGAACATGGGCAGCACACCGAGGAGATCCTGTTGGAACTCGACCTCGATTGGGACGCCATCTCGGCAGCCAAGGACAGCGGAGCGATTCTCTAGGAGACGGCAATGGAGCTGGAAGCGGTCATCTACGAACGCGAGCCGCCGATCGCGCGGATCATTCTCAACCGCCCCGACAAGGCCAACACCAAGGACGCGCAGCTCGTGCAGGAGGTCGACGCCTGCCTACGGGAGGCCGACCGCGACAAGGAGATCAAGGTCGTCATCCTGAAGGCCAACGGCAAGGGGTTCTGCGGCGGGCACGTCGCACGGTGGGGTCCGGACGAGAATCCCTATCCCGATTTCGGGGACACATTCGAAGATCTCTACAAGGGCACCGCCGACTTGTTCCTCTGGCCGACGCTGTACCTGTGGGAGTTCCCGAAGCCGACGATCTCGCAGATCCACGGCTACTGCATGGGCGGCGGCATCTATCTCGGCCTGCTCACCGATTTTTGCGTCGCGTCCGAGGATGCGTACTTCCAGATGCCGCTCGCGCAGAGCCTCGGCGAGCCCGGCGGCCACACCATGATCGAGCCGTGGCTGCTGATGAACTGGCATCGCACCATGGACTGGCTTCTGTTGGCGCCCACACTGTCCGCGCAGGAGGCTTTGGAATGGGGCCTGCTGAACAAGGTGGTGCCCCGCGATCAGCTCGAGGACACCGTCGAGGAGATGGCCCGCAAGATCGGCCAGATCCCGCTGACCACGTCAATGGCGGTGAAGAACAACGTCAAGCGGGCCTACGAGCTGATGGGTATGCGGGTGCATCTTCAGGTGAGCCACATCCTGACGAACATGGTCGGCGCAGCCACCGACGTTCAGGAGCGACGCCGTCTGTTGATCGAATCGGGCAAGAAGCCAAGAGATTTCATCGACGAAGCCTAGTGAATTCGGCGCGCAAACCGACCGCAGCGGTGCATCAGCGCGCCGAATTCACCCGCGGGCGGCGTGGCGGGCGGCGACGTACCCGAAGATCATCGTGTTGGCGATGCTGCCGCCGGCGCCCAGATAGTTCCGGCCCATCACCGTCGCGGTGATATTGCCTGTCGCATAAAGACCTTCGATCACCTGGTCCTGCTCGTTCAACACCTGGGCGTGCTCGTTCGTGATCACTCCCCCGCACGTCCCGACGTCGGCGGGAAACACCCTGGTCGCGTAGTACGGCGCTGAGTCGAGCGGTCCGACCGCGGCGTTCGGCTTGTAGCCCGGGTCACCGAGGCAGACGTTGTACGCCGACTGCCCACGTCCGAAGTCGGGGTCCAGGCCCTTGGCGGCGAATTCGTTGAACCGCTTGACCGTCTGCTCCAACGCGTCGGCTGGCACGTCCATCTGCCGGGCCAGATCGGCGATCGTCGAGGCCCG
This sequence comes from Mycobacterium sp. 29Ha, assembly GCF_032883055.1. Taxonomy (NCBI): domain Bacteria; kingdom Bacillati; phylum Actinomycetota; class Actinomycetes; order Mycobacteriales; family Mycobacteriaceae; genus Mycobacterium; species Mycobacterium sp. 29Ha. The sequence continues at coordinate 73,183 of NZ_JAMQTI010000009.1, read as the reverse complement.
TTTGACCGCGCCCTGTTCGATCAGCGACTCCGACAGGCTGCGCTTCTTCAGCGGATTCGCCCCCGACACGTAGCGCCGGACATAACCCTCGTCGAACACCTGCCAGCAGGGCACCGCCTTGTTCGCGTACATCGCTTTGCCGACTTCGACGTAGGAGTTCGACTCGTTGCAGAACCGCTTGCCGGTGCCGTCGACGTAGATCGCGCCGGGGCGCTGCCGTCCAGATCCCAGCGATGCTGCCCCGGGATCCTGAATGAAAACCATTGGCAGCCACCATGCTTCGTCGAGCAGGTCTGTCTTCGCACCCAGCGCCATTGCGGTTTGCAGTACCTCGCCGGTGTCGCCGGCGTTGGCGATCGACCACTTGCCCTCGTTGGGCTGGTCGCCGCTGTACCGACGGCGCATGTCGGCGTTGCGGCTGAACCCGCCGGCGGCGAGCAGCACACCCTTGCGCGCCTCGATGTTCATCGTCGTACCGTCACGCGTCACACGCGCGCCGACGACCCGACCGTCTTCGACGATGAGGTCGTCCATGGCGGTGTCAGTCCAAATCGGCGGCTCGCCGCTTCCTCCCACTGACGGCCCGCCGTCGCCTCCCACTGACGGCCCGCCGTCGCCTCCCACTGACGGCCCGCCGTCGAAGTTCATCAGCGCCTTCAAGATCTGCCCGATCAGCGACGCACCGTTGGTCAGGATTTCGCGGTTTCGGAGGCGGGCTGCCCTGGTGCGCAGGAACACTCGCATCGCGATCGCAAACGCCCGGGGCGAACGGTTGAAGTACTGCACCGCGCGCAACTCGTTGGTCTTGATGACGAACCCGTAGTTCTTGGCCATCGAGGGCTGGACCTTGTCACTCCAGTCCCCGAGCTGCGCTGCGTCATAAGGGATGCCCTCAACTGAGCGCCCGGCGGCGTTGCCACCCTTGTGATTCGGGTAGTAATCGCTCCAACCCGGGCACCGTACGAGCCGGACACCGTTCTCGACAAGCAGGTTGATCATCGCGTTACCCGCGGTCAGGAATGTCTCACGGCGCGCGGCCGACGACGCCTCCCCGATATCGCCGACCACGTCATCGAAATAGGCCAGACCGTCCTCGTGCGAGTCGGCAATTCCGCTTGCACGCATCAGCGGGTTGTCGGGCAGCCATACCATGCCGCCCGACATTCCGGTCGATCCGCCGACGAGACTCTGCTTTTCGACCACCAGCGGTTCGATCCCCGCATCGAGCGCGGCCAGGGCAGCAACCATTCCGCCGCCGCCACTCCCCGCTATCAGTAAGTCGACGGACGCGTCCCAATTCACCATGCGCGAACCTTCTCCGACAGCCCGAGCTCGACGACGGGCACGTCGATCGTCGTATTGGTGCGCTGTATGGCGGGCACCAGCTGGTCGTACGGCAGGCCGGCGAGAAAGCCATCGATGACTCGCTCGAAGTTCGAGATCAGGCCCTCGATTTGGTTGGACAGCCGCATGTACTCGAATCCTTTGGCGTGCAGCCCCTTCTGCTGCCGGGGCAGATTCGAGAAGTCCTGGGCCGGAATCATCGGCCAGCTCGGATCGTCGGGAGCCAGCGGCTGTGGCGCGGTGGGCTTACCGGGCGCTCGATCGTTCGGGTAGCGGGTGAGCGACCAGACCTCGAACAGCGTCTCCTCCGGCCCCAGCGGACGAATGCGATACGACGACGCACTGCTGTACTGAGGAAGGATGAAGTAGTGCGGGAAGCAGAACCCGATCGGGTCGATGACGCGTCGCCGCTCCAGATCGTTCAGGTCGGGAAAATCGCAGTCGCGCGCCCTGTGCCAACTGGTGACCGCATCGTTGACCGCGCCGCGCCAGGTCGCCATCGCTTCGGCAGGATCGTCCGGGAGCGACATGTGTTGCAGGCCTTCGGCAATGCGGATGTCGTTCTCGTGCGTCATACCGCCCATGCCGGACCCCAGCGTTCGCATGAAATACAGGCTCGCCTGCACCACCGGATGCACTGACGACGAATCCGGGCTGTACGCCGACGGCAACAGCTGTGGGTGCGTCTGCGGGACGTGGTAGCCCTCCATGAAGGCCGCTGTCGCCAGCTTCCAATTCACGTGGAGCAGGCAGGATTTCCACCACTCGGTGCGTAGCGCCTCCACCTTGAATTCGTCGTGGCGGGACCCGAACGGCTCGATGCAGTCACGCAGCGGGGGCGCATCGTCGTCGAGATTGATCCACGCGCATCCGCCCCACAGCTCGCACCGCACCGGCGTGAGAGCGAGATCGTCGGCGTCGAGGTTGGCGTCGTCGAACATCTCGGAACGCAATACGAAGGTGTTCTTGCCGTCGAGTCCCCAGCACCACCCGTGGAACGGACAGACGAAGCTGCGTCGGGTCCCGCTACCCTCGACGAGCTTCATGCCGCGGTGCCGACAGGCGTTGTAGTAGGCGCGCACGGTGCTGTCATCGACACGAACGACGATGATCGACTGGTCGAGGATCTCGTATTCGACGAAGTCGCCGGGTTTGGGGATCTCCTCGAGGCGGCACGCCATCTGCCAGACCCGCGGCCAGAACAGCTGCGTCTCGAGCGCATAGAAGTCCTGGTCGTAATACCGCTGCTTGGGGATGCGATCCACGCTGCGCACCGCCCACGGCACCGGCAGCGGTGTCCACTCCACATCGGTCATGCACTCACCCCATCAAGCACCCGCAGCCAGTTTTCCCATCTTAGCAAAAATAGCAAGACGGGCCTGAAGCGCACAGCAACGGAGTTGAGATGCCGGCGGTTCAGTTCAGGGAGTAGAACCGCTGAGCATTCAGCCCGCCGATTTTCGCGCGGGAATCTTCGCCGATATCCGGCCGATTTCTCAAATGCTCTGTGCTGTGCGGCCATTCACCATCCCAGTGGGGATAGTCGCTGGCGAACATGATGAAGTCGTCCCCGAGGACATCGATGACACCGGGCAGAATCGGCTCCTCGGGCTCGCACGTCGTCCAGATATTGCCCGCCTGCAGATACTCGCCTGGGTCGCGCTGCCAGCCGCCGTCGATCCAATGGCCGCGCTTCTCGAAGTGTTCGTGCAGCCGGTCGATGAAGAACGGCACCCATGCCACCCCGGCTTCGAGAAATGCGACCCGCAGGTCGGGATGCCTGTCGAAGACGCCGCCGGAGATGAGCGCGGTCATCGCCGTCATCTGGTCGAACGGGAAGCTCACACAATGCACCTGGATGTAGTTGGTGAACCGGTCGATGCCCACTTTCGGCAAGTGCATGCCTGGGGCGCCGTGGATGCCCAGAGGCATGTCGAGTTCGACGGCGGCGGCATAGAACGGATCGAGGTCCGGATGGTCGAGGTTTCGTGTCTTCAGCGCCGGCGGGACGTGGGTCGCGACGAGTCCGAGGTCCTTGGCCTCACGCATCACGTCGATCGCCGCAGCGCCGTGTTCGATCGGGGTCACCGCGATTCCGCGCAACCGCCCACCCGACGAGCGGCAGTAGTCGGCGATCCACTGGTTGTACAGCCGCGCGAAGCCTGCCGCGAAATCGGCGTCTTCCAGCGTCGGCACGCACAGTCCCAGGCTCGGGTACAGCACCATCGTGTCGATCTGGTCGCGGTCGGCGTCCCCGAGCACGCCCTCAGGAGATGAGTAGTCGATGCCCGGCGCCGTCGACAGACCGTGTTCTCGGGGACAGCCGGCGCCCGGACCGTCGGACTCCGGGTAGTTGCGGCCCTCGATGACGAGGGCTCGTCCGTCTTCTCGGGGCACGATGAGTTCGGGCCAGCGCCGCATCGCCTCGACCGCAAGCGAAGCCCCCTCGGCAACATGACCGTCGGCGTCGATGATCCTCATTGGTGGATGCTAGAACTACCAGCATGCCAAGCGAGACCATCCAGCAATTGCTGCGCGAACGTGCGACGTCGGACTCCGTTGCGGTGAAGAACGGCGACGCCACGTGGACTTGGCGTGAACATCTGAGCGACGCGTCGGCCCGCGCCGCCGCACTGCTCGCCGTCGCCGACTACGACCGCCCCCTGCACGTCGGCGTCCTGATGGGCAACAGCCCGGAATTCTTGAACCAGATGGCTGCCGCGGGCATCGGCGGCTACGTGCTGTGCGGCATCAACTCGACAAGGCGCGGCGATGCGCTGGCGGCCGACATCCGGCGCGCCGACTGTCAGATCGTGGTGACCGATGCCGAACATCGGCCGTTGCTCGACGGTCTCGACCTCGACGGAGTGCAGGTCCTCGACACCTCGACCGACGACTGGGCGCGGATGCTCGAGTCCGCCGGTGACCTCAAGCCCTTCCGCGAGGTCGAACCGATGGACACCTACATGTTGATCTTCACGTCGGGGACGAGCGGCAACCCGAAGCCCGTGCGGGTGTCGCATTTCATGGTGTTGATGTCGGGCCAGGCCCTCGTCGAGAAGTTCGAGGTCTACGAGGACGACACGTGCTACCTGTCGATGCCGCTGTTCCATTCCAATGCGTTGGTGGCGGGCTGGGGCGTGGCGCTGGCCAGGGGCGCGGCGATGGCGCCCGCGAAATTCTCGGCGTCGAGCTTCGTCGACGACATCCGCCGCTACGGCGCCACCTACATGAACTACGTCGGCAAGCCACTGGCGTACATCTTGGCCACGCCCGAACAACCCGGCGACGCGGAGACAACGTTGCGCATCGCGTTCGGCAACGAAGCCAGCGACCGGGATATCGAAGCGTTTCAGCGGCGCTTCGGCTGCACGGTGTGGGACGGCTTCGGCTCTACCGAGAACGCCGTCATCATCACCCGTGAGGAGGGCACGCCGAAAGGCTCACTCGGCAAAGGGTTTCCGGGGGTGGCGATCTACAACTCCGAGACCGTCGCCGAATGTCCGCCGGCACAGTTCGACGCCGACGGTGCGCTCATCAACGCCGACGAGGCGATTGGTGAACTCGTCAACACCGACGGGCAGGGTTTCTTCACCGGTTATTACAACGCCGACGATGCGACCGCCGAGCGCATGCGACACGGAATGTACTGGTCGGGCGACCTGGCCTACAAGGACGCCGATGGGTGGATCTATCTCGCCGGACGCAGCGGCGACTGGTTACGGGTCGACGGTGAGAACATGGCCGCCGCCCCGATCGAGCGCATTCTCATCCGGTTGCCCGAAATCAACCTGGTCGCCATCTACGCGGTGCCCGACGAAAGCGTGGGCGATCAGATCATGGCGGCGATCGTGCTCAACGACGGCGCCACCCTGACACCCGAGGATTTCGAGGCCTTCCTGGCCGCGCAGTCCGACCTGTCGCCCAAGGGTTGGCCGCGGTATGTCCGTATCGCGCGCGAGTTGCCGACGACCGCGACGCACAAGGTGCTCAAGCGCGAACTTGCGGCGCAGGGCCCCACCGCGGGTGACGGGGAACTCTGGGTCCGCGAGCTCCGAGGCACCCGTTACACGCGCGTCTAGAACGCGATTTGTGCACGCTTACGAGCGCTCACCGCGCCTAATCGTGCACAAATCGCTCGGAGGCTAGTACTGGCCGAGCGGGCGGCAGAAGTTGGTGATCGGGTTCCAGTACTGGCCGGGCGCACAGTTCAGCGGCACCGCGTTCTTGCAGGAATTAGAACCCGGATCCCAGTACTGCCCGGGCGGGCAGTTGATGGGTTGGGGCTGTGCTGTGGCGCCGGCTGCCGTTGCTACCGCGAAGATCGGAGCGCAGAGAGCCGCGACGATTGCCGAACGAAGTAACTTTGACATGCTTGTTTTCGTGCCCCATAACGGGCGTTTTCAAACCGACTGCAATCCCGGTCAGCCCACGACGATTCGCAGCTTTTCCCAGCCGCGAACGGTCGATGTCGGTGCCAGCTGAGCGGTTTCGTAGTCGATGCCCCACTCCGGCCACCGGTTGAGCAGCTCGTCGAGCGCGACACGTCCCTCGAGCCGGGCCAGGTTGGCGCCCAGGCAGTAGTGCAGACCCTTGCCGAATGTCAGGTGTGAACCGCTGCGGTGGATGTTGAACGTATCGGGATCCTCGTAGCGCTCCGGATCGCGATTGGCGGCCCCGAAGAGCAGCAGCATCGCGCTGCCGGCAGGCACCGTTTGTCCGTAGGCCTCGAAATCCTTTGCCATGTAACGGGCTACGTGCGGTCCCGTCGGCTCGAAGCGCAGGGTCTCGTCGATCGCGGGGATCAGCAGCGACCGGTCGTCCGCGATCTCGCGGCGCTGATCCGGATGCTCGGCCAGCACCTTGGCCAGCCAGCCGATGAGCCTGCCAGTCGTCTCGTTGCCCGCGCCCGCGACCACCTGTGTGTAGTGCAACACCTCCTTGCGATGCAGCTTGCGCGTCACGCCGTCCTCGTCGGTGAACTCGACGTTGAGCAGCGCCGTCATCAGATCGTCGGACGGGTTTTTCGACCGCCACTCGACGTAGTCGGCGTACATCCTGCCGTCGGCGATCGCGTCGGCCTTGGCGACCTTCATCGGCGCACCCGGTTTGGTCCGCAGGTTGGCGTCATTGCGGTCCCGGAAGCCGACCTGATCGGATTCGGGGATGCCCAACAGCATCCCGATCACCCGCATCGGCATCATCGCGGCGAGTTCGGCCACGATGTCGAAGCTCTCGGAACCAACAAGGGGGTCAAGGCAATTGATGCAGTAGTTGCGGATCTGATCCTCGATCTCGGCCATTCGCCGCGGCGTGAAAACCCGCGACATCAACCCGCGCAGCATCGTGTGGATCGGCGGGTCCTCGAACATCATCACGCCCTTGGGCATGTCGAAATCCGACTTAACCAGTTCGAGGATGTCGCTACGCTGATTGGAGAACGTCTCCCAATTGTTCAGGGATTTCTCGACGTCGACGTAGCGCGACAGCGCCCAGAAGTCGTAGCGCTCGTTGTAATAGAGCGGCGCCTCCTCGCGCAGCCGCGCATACGTCGGATACGGGCTCGCCACGATCTCGACGTCGTAGGGGTCGTAGTACACCTGGGTGTCATTGGCTGGATTTTTCAAGGCCACGTCTACTCCCCTATTTCAGAAGGCTGCCGGCGTCGACGGGCAGGGTGACGCCGGTGATGTATCGGGCTTCGTCGGAGGCCAGGAACAGCACCGCGTTGCTGATGTCGACCGGCTCGACCCACGGGATCGGCAGGAAGTGGAACGATTGGCAGATCGGCGCCAGGTCGTCGGGGCCCGGGTTCTCCAGGTCGGGCCGGAACAGTTTGTACGTGGGCTCGTTCATCAGCAGCGGCGTGCAGACATGGGTCGGGTGCACGGTGTTGACGCGAATGTTCTTGGCGCCCAGTTCGACTGCGAAGGTCCGCATCAGGCCGACGACCCCGTGTTTGGCGGCGATGTAATGGCCGACCTGAGGGTAGGCCTTCGTGCCGCCGACCGAGCTGGTGATGATGATCGAGCCGCTGCCGCCGGCCAGCAGGTGCGGCACCGCGGCCTTGACCGTCTTCCACACTCCCCCGAGGTTGATGTCGATCGTCTCGTCCCAGATGTCCTCGCGCATCTTGTGCAACTTGACGCCGGTGGTGCCGATGCCGGCGTTGGCGACGACGATGTCGAGCCCGCCGAGCTGTTCGACGCCGCTGTCGAGCGCGGCCTTCAGCGCGTCGTAGTCGCGGACGTCCACCTCCGCGGTCACGATGCGACGATCCAGATTCTTCACCATGTCCGCGGTCTCGGCGAGGTCCTCGGGCGTGGCGGCGGGCGCCGTCGAGTCCTCGAAGCCCCGGCAGATGTCGATCGCGATGATGTCGGCGCCCTCCTGGGCCAGCCGCACCGCGTGACTGCGGCCCTGGCCGCGCGCCGCGCCGGTGATGAACGCGACCTTGCCGTCTACCCGACCAGCCATCCAGACGCTCCTCGATTGTTGGGCGACCCATTGTTGGGCGATCGCCCAACATCTAGACTGCGGCCATGTCTAGCAGCACCACAGGTGAGCGGTCAAGAGGTGGACGCACGTCGGCGACTCGCGATGCGCTGATCAAGGCGACTGCCCAAGTAATGCTCGAGGAGGGCTACGCCGCGGCAACGTCGCGGCGGGTGGCCGCGAAGGCCGGCGTCAAGCCCGCGCTGGTGCACTACTACTTCCCGAGCATGGACGATCTGTTTCTCGCCGTACTGCGTGACGGCGCCGAGACCAATCTCGAGCGCCAACGCCAGGCCCTCGCCGATGACGAACCCCTACACGCACTGTGGCGCCTGAACAGCACCCACGGGGCACGGCTCTTCATGGAGTTCATGGGTCTGGCCAATCACCGCAAGGAGATCAGGAGTGAGATCGCGGCCTATGCCCAGCGATTCGGCGACGTCGAGGAAACCGCGGTCACGCTGGCGATGCGCGCCCACGGCATCGACATGGAGGCCTTTCCGCCGGTGGTGATGTCTATGATCGTCACCAGCCTGGCACGGATTGTGTTGCTGGAGCGCGGGCTCGGCATCACCCGAGGTCACGACGAGGCCGAAGCCTTCATCACGCGGTATCTGGAGCAATTCGAACTGCCCGCATTGTGACGCCGGTCACACCGCCGAGACGGGGGTGGGCAGCAGCACAAAAACTTGAGATAACCTGTGCCGGGTGAGAACTTATACGGGCTAAGTTACGCACACTGATGACAGCGACGGATACGGAACTCGAGGGCGCATATATGGGTGGCACGGGTCGGGGGCGATCGGCATGATCGGCCTCGCCAAGAAAGTCTGGATCCCGATTGTCATCGTGATCGTGGTGGCCGTTGCAGGGTTCACCGTCCACCGCATCCGGACCTTCTTCGGCGCTGACGGCATCATCGTGACCCCGAAGGTCTTCGCCGACGATCCTGAGCCCTTCGACCCCAAGGTCGTGAAGTACGAGATCTTCGGCACTGGCTCATACGCGGACATCAACTATCTGGATCTGGACGCCAAACCTCAGCGCATCGACGGGGCCGGGTTGCCGTGGTCACTGACGCTGCAGACCACTGCGCCGTCGGCGGCCCCGAACATCGTCGCCCAGGGCGACGGGTCCTCGATCACGTGCCGTATCACCGTCGATGACGAGATCAAAGACGAAAGAACGTCGAACGGCTTGAACGCACAAACCTTCTGCTTTGTTAAATCCGCATGAGCGCGCCCACGAACGAGACACCAACCGACGCGTTCCCACGCCCCAATCACGCTGCGAGGCCGTTCATCCCCCGGATGATCCGCGCCTTCGCCATCCCGATCATCCTGGGCTGGATTGCCGTGATCGCCGTGCTGAATGTGGTCGTGCCGCAGCTGGAAACGGTCGGCCAGATGCGAGCGATCTCGATGAGCCCGGATTCCGCGCCGTCGATGATCGCGATGAAGCGCGTCGGGTCGGTGTTCGAGGAGTTCAACTCCGACAGCTCGGCGATGATCGTGCTGGAGGGCGACAAGCCCCTCGGCGAGGACACGCGCGCCTACTACGGCGAGATGGTCAAGAAGCTCGAAGCCGACACCAAGCACGTGCAGAGCGTTCAGGACTTCTGGAGCGATCCGCTGACCGCCGCCGGCGCACAGAGCAACGACGGCATGGCCGCCTACGTCCAGGTCTACCTCGCGGGTAACCAGGGCGAGGCGCTGGCCAACGAGTCGGTCGAGGCCGTGCAGAACATCGTCGACGGCATGCAGCCACCACCGGGCGTCAAGGCGTTCGTCACCGGTCCGGCCGCGCTGGCCGCCGACCAGCACATCGCCGGCGACCGCAGCATGCGCATGATCGAGGCCGTCACGTTCACGGTCATCATCGTGATGCTGTTGCTCGTCTACCGATCGATCGTCACCGTGCTCTTGACGCTGGTCATGGTGGTCCTGCAGCTGTCGGCCGCCCGTGGTGTGGTGGCCTTCCTGGGTTACCACGAGATCATCGGACTCTCGACCTTCGCGACCAACCTGCTGGTGACGCTGGCGATAGCCGCCGGTACCGACTACGCGATCTTCCTGATAGGCCGATATCAGGAGGCGCGTGCCGCCGGCGAGGACAAAGAGCAGGCCTTCTACACGATGTACCACGGGACGGCCCACGTGGTGCTGGGCTCCGGCATGACCATCGCCGGCGCCACCTTCTGCCTGAGCTTCACCAGGTTGCCGTACTTCCAGTCGCTCGGCGTGCCACTGGCGATCGGTATGACGGTCGGGGTCCTGGCCGCACTGACGCTCAGTGCCGCGATCATCACCGTGGCGAGCCGGTTCGGCAAGACGCTCGATCCGAAACGCGCGCTGAGGGTGCGCGGATGGCGCAAGATCGGCGCTGCCGTCGTGCGGTGGCCCGGCCCGATCCTCGTGGCGACGATCGCCCTGTCGCTCGTCGGGCTCTTGACCCTGCCCGGGTACCGCACCAACTACAACGACCGCAATTACCTGCCTGCGGACCTGCCCGCGAACGAGGGCTACGCGGCGGCGGACCGGCACTTCTCCCAGGCCCGGATGAATCCCGAGCTGCTGATGATCGAGAGCGATCACGATCTGCGCAATTCCGCCGACTTCCTCGTGATCGACAAGATCGCCAAGGCGGTGTTCCGGGTTCCTGGCATCTCGCGCGTGCAGGCGATCACCCGGCCCGACGGTAAGCCCATCGAACACACGTCGATCCCGTTCCAGATCAGCATGCAGGGCACCACCCAGCAGATGAACCAGAAGTACCTTCAGGACCGCATGGCGGACATGCTTGTCCAAGCCGATGAAATGAATAAGACGATCGCGACGATGGAGAGGATGTCCGCCCTCACCAAGGAGATGGCGGCAACGACACACTCCATGGTGACGAAGATGAAGAGCATGACTGTCGATGTGGCCGAACTGCGGGACAACATCGCGAACTTTGATGACTTCTTCCGGCCGCTTCGCAATTACTTCTACTGGGAGCCGAAGTGCTTCAACATCCCGGTCTGTTGGGCGCTGCGGTCGATTTTCGACACCCTTGACGGCATCGACATCATGACCAAGGACATCCAAGAGCTGATCCCCGATATGGAGCGCCTGGATCAGTTGATGCCGCAGATGGTCACGTTGATGCCGCCGATGATCGACACGATGAAGACCATGCGGTCCATGATGCTGACGATGTATGCCACGCAGAAGGGCATGCAGGATCAGATGGCGGCGATGCAGGACAACTCGTCGGCGATGGGCGAGGCATTCGACGCGTCGATGAACGACGACTCGTTCTATCTTCCGCCGGAGGTCTTCGACAACGCCGAATTCAAGAAGGGCATGGAGAACTTCATCTCCCCCGACGGCAAGTCGGTGCGGTTCATCATCGCCCACGACGGCGATCCGATGACGCCAGAAGGCATCGAGCGGATTGATGCGATCAAACAGGCGGCCAAGGAAGCCATCAAGGGCACTCCGTTGGAGGGGTCGACGGTCTACCTGGCCGGCACCGCGGCGGTGTTCAAGGACATGTCCGACGGCAGCCTGTTCGACTTGATGATCGCGGCGATCGCGTCGCTCGGCCTGATCTTCGTGATCATGTTGATCATCACCCGAAGCGTGGTCGCGGCCGCCGTGATCGTCGGCACGGTGGTGATCTCGTTGGGCGCCTCGTTCGGGCTCTCGGTGCTGATCTGGCAGCACTTGATCGGCATCGAATTGCACTGGATGGTGCTGGCGATGTCCGTGATCATCCTGTTGGCGGTCGGCGCCGACTACAACCTGCTGCTGGTGTCCAGGCTCAAAGAAGAGCTTCATGCCGGCATCAACACCGGCATCATCCGGGCGATGGGCGGCAGTGGATCGGTCGTGACGTCGGCCGGCCTGGTGTTTGCTTTTACCATGATGTCAATGGCGGTCAGCGAACTCACAGTCATCGGACAAGTCGGAACCACCATCGGACTGGGCCTGTTGTTCGATACCCTTGTGATCCGGTCGTTCATGACACCGTCCATCGCAGCATTGATGGGCAAGTGGTTCTGGTGGCCACAACGAGTGCGAGCACGACCGGTGCCGTCGCCGTGGCCCAAACCGCCACGGCAGATGGCACAGGTAGGCCCGGAGGGAGGACAGCAGTGAAGCGTTTGTTAGCCGGAATCGGTGCCGTCGCAGCAGCATTGGTGCTTGCGGCGCCCGCGCACGCCGACGTGGACACCGATTTCACGAACGAGCTGCACATCTACGGCATCTACGGGCAGAAGGACTACAACGCCTGGATCGCCAAGATCACCTGCAAGCGGTTGAACAAGGGCGTAGACACCACCGCGGCCCAGTCGGCCAAGTTCGTCCACGATCAATTGGTGAAGGACACCACCACCGAGCAAGCGTGGCAGTTCCTTGGAGCTGGTTTGCGCCTGTACTGCCCCGACAAGCTGCCTCTGCTCCAAGCCGGGCAGTAGCGAGGAGAACGAAGTGTTACGCAAAGTGAGCATTGCGGCTGCCGCGCTGAGCTGTGCCGCCATGATCTTTCCCGGCGTTGCCTCGGCGGACGCGACCGACGAGTACCCGATCCCGAGCCGGATCATGAAAACGCCATGCACCGTCGATCAATACATGGCGGCCACCCGTGACACCGACCCGGTGTACTACGAGCGCTACATGATCGACTACAGGAACCGGCCCGCGGATGTTCAGACGGGTGCCCGCAACCGGATCTACTGGTTCTTCTCCCTCGATTACGCTGGTCGCAGGCAGTATTCGGAGAACACGGCGACGAACGTTTACTACGAGCAGATGGCGACGCGCTGGGGCAACTGGGCGAAGTTGTTCTTCAACAACAAGGGCGTCGTCGCACATGCCACCGACGTTTGCATGAATTACCCGCCGAACGATCCGTCCGTCTGGACCTGGACTACCACCTAGGCGGTACCGATCAAGGCAGCGCGGCCCACACCGCGCTGGATGCGGTCCGCGTAGGCGGCAGGAACGTCGGCGAAGGCTCTACCACCGGTGCCTCTGCGGCCAGTACAGGCTCAGTCACCGGTGCCTCTGCCGCCAGTCCCGGCACTGCCCCGGGCAGGTGCAGGGTGCCTGCGTCGGGCAGATGCGCTGTCCCGCTTGGCACGTCGGCGTCCGCAGCCAGATGTGGAGTCTCCGCCGGCTGCGCCGGCAGGTGAGCCACGTCGGCCGGCTCCGGGAGATGTGCGACCTCGGCAAGCTCCGTGGCAACCGGCACATCGGGCTCTGTCGCGGGCATCACCGCATCAGGCGCCTCGGCCGCTAACGCGACGGGCACCTCCGGCACCACCGCGGCGGGCGTCTCCGGCACAGCCAGCTGTTCGACGGTGACCGGCGCTTCCCGCGTCATCACCTCTGCGACCGGCGGCGGCGCGGCCTGCGCCAAACGCTGAACGACCTTCGTGGGCGACGGCGCCGCGACAGGCGCGGGCACGGCTTGGATGCGCACCGAGGTCGTCGACGAACTGGATGCGGCCTGATCGGCTGCCGACGGCGGCTCCGGCTGACTGACGAGTTCGGGGCCAAGGATGAACAGCGCCACCACGCTGGCCACCAGGACGACGGCGGCGCGGGCCGGCGGGCTGAACCACGACAGCTTCTGCCCGAGAGTCTGCGGCGGAGCCTCAATCTGCTTTACCGCCAACGGTATTGCGGTAGTCGCGGCGCTCGGCCTCGCTGCCAGCGCCGCGCCGCGGGCGAGCACCAACTGCGCTTCGCCGGACGTCACGACCGGCATGGGCAGCGCGTCGCGGAGCCGGCCCGCGATCAGTTCGAGGTCTCCGCGCGAGCCGATCAGGAACAGGTGCTCGGGGTCCAGGTGGTTGGTTTCGAACGCGTCCTTCAGCCACCGGCTCAGGCCGTCGTCGCTTTCCCGCGTAGGAGTCGCGAATGTCCGGACGGCGCCGTATCCGAAAGACAGCACCGTCGCGGCCGCGGGTTCGACGACACACACGGCCGCCTTCTCGAAGCCGAGCGCCTCGCCGTATACGTACGCCCACGTGCGGACGGCCTCGGAAAGCCGCACCGATGCGACCTTGACGAACCCTAGTTCGGGCAACGAACTCAGCAGTAGATTCGCCGTCGCGGCGGCGTCAGGGGTCCAGGTCAGCCCTATCGATTTCAGTTCGTGGCCGCTCGCCGCGGCGATCGACAGCGCCCCGCGCAGGGCGGCGATGTGCTTGGAGATGTCGTGGTCGTCCGATGAGCCGGCGACGTCGAACACGTCGTGATCGAGGGCGGCCGCGTCGACGCCGGGTCCGTCGAGCAGGACCCAGCCGACACTGCTGGACGTCACAGAAAATCCCAGTACCGCTTCCACCGCTTCCCCACCACCTTCGTCGGCGAACAGATCGGTCGCCGCCCGGCGCCGCGCCCCCGCGCGAAGCTAACCGGGCAGTATTTGCTTGTCGCTGTCTGACGCAGTCGAAGTGACCTGCGATAACTCACACGCTAAGACATATGTCGCCGGACCGCGTGGCGTATCACCAGGTCGACCTCGTGATCAGGGCCTTGATCGCCGAAACAGGCGTACCGCTGGGCCCGTCCTGCCCATTCCAAACCATCTGGCACGGCAGTCCCGGCTGTCACGCTGACGCACGGATGGCTCGGGTCATTGTTTGCTGGCCAGCTGACCGTTAACGCGTCCGTCAGTTTCTTGGTGAGGATTGCCGCCGCCGATGTGACATCTCCGCGCCCTTGAGCGACGTACGAGTATGACGACCATCTCGCGCGTGCTAGGGCTTGTGGGCCTCACCGGCGCCACTCTGTCGATCACTCTGGCGACCGTGCCACCCGCGGCCGCGGTTCCTTGTCCCGACGTCGAAATTGTGTTCGCTCGTGGCACCACCGAACCGCCCGGCGTTGGCGGTATCGGGCAGGCGTTCGTCGACTCGCTGCGTTCACGTCTCGGCGAGCGCTCTGTCGGTGTGTATGCGGTCAACTACCCCGCGAGCCGTGACTTCGGCCGCAGCACGCCCGCGGGCCGCGACGACGTGAGCGCTCATGTGCAGTCGATGGCCGCGACGTGCCCGAATACCCGGATGGTGCTCGGCGGCTACTCCCAAGGGGCCGCTGTCGTCGACTTGGCTACCGCCGCGATGCCCCCGGCGGTCGCCGACAACGTCGCCGCGGCTGCGATCTTCGGCGGTCCAAGGAGCAGCTTCGCCGATTCGCTGTCGCCCGGACCGCTACCCGGCGTTGCGCCGCTCTACGCCGGAAAGACCGTGGAGATGTGCGTGCCGAACGACCCGATCTGTTTCGAAGGCGGACGGGATTGGGGCGCGCACGGCGCCTACGTCCGGTCGGGAATGGTCGATCAGGCGGCCTCGTTCGCTGTGGGGCTGCTGTGAGTGGCCGCTAACGGGCCTGATCTGGTAGGAACTAAGGCAAGCTTAACAATCCAGGGAGGAGCTCCGCGAGGTGCCCAACTGTGTTCAGGCTGGGCTCAATAGCAGCGGAAGCAACCCGTCGCGCCCGACGACACTGCGATGAGCGCTCCCACCCAAGATCCGCTTGCCCGGCCCGCGCAGGATCGCCGCAGAGGCCTTGCCAAGTGGATCCGCGTGTTCTCCGTGCCGATCATCATCGGTTGGGTCTTGATCGTCGCCCTGCTCAACGTCACCGTGCCGCAGCTCGAAGTGGTCGGCCAGATGCGGTCGGTGTCGATGAGCCCGGCCGAAGCGCCGTCGGTGATCGCGATGAAGAAGGTCGGCGAGGTCTTCGAGGAGTACAAATCCGATAGCGCGGTGATGATCCTGCTCGAAGGCGACAAGCCGTTGGGCGCGGAGGCGCACGAGTATTACGACGAACTCGTCGACAAACTCGAGGCCGACACCAAACACGTCGAACACGTTCAGGACTTCTGGGGCGATCCGCTGACGGCAGCAGGCGCGCAGAGCGCCGACGGCAAGGCCGCATACGTGCAGGTGTATCTCGCCGGCAATATGGGCGAGGCGCTGTCCAACGAGTCGGTGGAGCAGGTCATCAAGCTCGTCGACGGGCTGGAGCCGCCGCCGGGCGTGAAGGTCTACGTGACTGGTGGATCGGCCCTGGTCGCCGATCAGCAGATCGCGAGCGACCGCAGCATCCGGATCATCGAGATGGTCACCTTCGCGGTGATCATCACGATGCTGCTGCTCGTCTACCGATCGATCCGCACCGTGCTGCTCGTGCTGGTGATGGTTTTTCTGACACTGGCGGCGACGCGCGGGGTGGTGGCCTTCCTCGGGTATCACGAGCTGATCGGGTTGTCGACCTTCGCGACGAACCTACTCGTCACACTCGCGATAGCCGCGGCAACGGACTACGCCATCTTCCTCATAGGCCGCTATCAAGAGGCGCGAACTCTCGGCGAGGACCGAGAGTCGGCGTATTACACGATGTTCCACGGCACCGCGCACGTGGTGCTCGGCTCGGGTATGACCATCGCGGGTGCGACCTTCTGCCTGTCCTTCACGCGGTTGCCCTACTTCCAGACGCTGGGCGTACCGCTGGCCGTGGGCATGGCAACCGGCGTGCTGGTCGCGCTGACGTTGGGCCCGGCGATCATCACCGTCGCGAGCCGATTCGGCCTTTTGGAACCCAAGCGCGCCATGCGCATTCGGGGTTGGCGAAAGATCGGCGCCTTGATCGTTCGCTGGCCGGGCCCTGTCCTGCTGGCGACCATCGCCTTGTCACTCGTCGGGCTGCTCACCTTGCCCGGATATCAACCGAACTACAACGACCGTAAGTATCTGCCGCCCGACCTGCCCGCGAACCTGGGCTTTGCGGCGGCCGAACGCCACTTCTCCCCGGCCACCATGAACCCGGAGTTGTTGCTCATCGAGAGCGACCATGACCTCCGCAACTCCGCGGACTTCCTGGTGATCGACAAGATCGCCAAGGCGATCTTCCGGGTGCCCGGGATCGGCCGCGTCCAGGCGATCACCCGCCCCGACGGTAAACCGGTGAAGTTCAGCACGATTCCGGCGCAGATGAGCCTCGGTGGTGTCGGTCAGGACCTGAACCGCAAGTACCTGCAGGACCGCATGGAAGACATGCTGAAGCAGGCCGACGAAATGCAGGTCACCATCGACACGATGACCCGCATGTCGAACCTGATGGGCGAGATGAGCGCGACGACACACAGCATGGTGCAGAAGACGCGCACCATGACCGTCGACATCGCCGAATTACGCGACTACATAGCGAATTTCGACGACTTCTTCCGTCCCATTCGGAATTACTTCTACTGGGAGCCGCACTGCTACAACATCAACCTCTGCTGGTCGATGCGGTCGGTGTTCGACACGATCGACGGCGTCGACACCACGACTGAGGCCGTTCAGGACCTGCTTCCGGATCTCGAGCGGCTCGATTCGCTGATGCCGCAACTGCTGGCGTTGATGCCCCAGCAGATCGAGACGATGAAGACGATGCAGAACATGATGCTGACGATGCATGCCACACAGGGTGGCATGCAGGATCAGCAGGCTGCGCTGTCGGAGAACCAGTCGGCCATGGGCGATGCGTTCAACGACTCCTGGAACGACGACACGTTCTATCTGCCGCCGGAGATCTTCGACAACGAAGAGTTCAAGCGCGGCATGGACAGCTTCATCTCGCCCAACGGTCATGCGGTCCGAATGATCATCCAGCACGAGGGAGATCCGCTCAGCGCCGACGGCATCGACCGCATCGAGGCGATCAAGCACGCGGCCAAGGAAGCGATCAAGGGCACGCCCCTCGAGGGTTCCACGATCTATGTCGGCGGAACCGCAGCGGCATTCAAGGACATGCAGGACGGCAACAATTACGACCTGCTCATCGCCGCGATCCTCGCGCTCGCGCTGATCTTCACCATCATGTTGATCATCACGCGCGCTGTCGTCGCCGCCGCGGTCATCGTCGGCACCGTGGTGTTGTCGCTCGGCGCGTCGTTCGGCCTGTCGGTGCTGATCTGGCAGCACGTGCTGGGCATCGAACTGCAGTTCATGGTCATGGCCATGGCGGTGATCATCCTGTTGGCCGTGGGCGCCGACTACAACCTGCTGCTCGTCGCGCGGTTGAAGGAAGAACTGCACGCCGGGGTGAACACCGGGATCATCCGCGCGATGGGCGGCAGTGGCTCGGTCGTCACCTCAGCCGGTCTGGTGTTCGCCTTCACGATGATCTCGATGATGGTCAGCGAGCTGACGGTGGTCGCTCAGATGGGCACCACCATAGGTATGGGTCTGCTGTTCGACACCCTGGTGATCCGCGCGTTCATGACCCCGTCGATCGCGGCCCTGCTGGGCCGGTGGTTCTGGTGGCCGCAGATGATCCGCGCAAGACCGCGGCCGGCTCCGTGGCCGAAGCCAAAGCCTCCGGAGCAGCTCGTCGGCCGTTAAACCGTTGTTGCCGTGGCGGATTGGGAATTTTTCGCGCCGGCGCAGATCCGCGCGGCAGCGGCCGCGGTGACGAAGCATGCGAGGGTGGCGAGCCCCTGGAGGTCGCCCAGACCATTTTTGGCGAGCAACACCAGCGCCACTCCGGCGAGGACGATCAGCACACCGGCGGCGGTCGACCGGGTGCCGGTGGCGGCGACGGGTGCGTCCCACCACGGCAGTCGACGATGTTCGAGCGGCGAGAGCACCATGAACATGGCGAGCATCACGGCGGCGAACACCACGGCACGCAGGGCGAGCATGGCCCAAAAGTGCGGGGCGTCAACGTCGTAGGCGTCCAGACCGAAGGCGTGCAGGGTGAAGGTGGCCACCGCGATCGCGGGGATGTGCCAGAGGTACAGCGTCATCGCTCCCGCGTTGCCTGTCGCGACGACGTACCAGACGCGCGGACGCTGAGCCCAGCGCCGAATCGGGCCCGCGAACGCGATGAACGCGAACGACATCCAGGTGCAGTGCAGCGCGAGCAACAGCGTCGGCGGCGACACGTTCGAGATGCGTTCGGTCCCAGTGACAACCAGGGAGACCTCGTAGGGTCCTACGGCCGCGACCACAAGTTGCGCGGCGAATGCGGACGCGGCGAAGACGAGCGCTGTGCGCGCCCCGACCAGGTGTCGCGCGTAGGCCACCCCGATCACCATCGGGATCAGCCAGACGATGACGAAGTTCGCGACGCCCGCCATCGGTGCGTCGACCGCGAATCGGATCGCGTCGAATCCCGCGGAGACGGCTATCAGCACCCCGACGATGGCGGCGACCGCGCGACCGGTCGACATTCGGGTCAGGGCGGGGACGAAGGCCAGCACCACGAGGTAGACACCGAGGAACCACAGCAGGGCCACGCATTCGCGGCCGATGCTTTCCGCGGAGTCGGCGCCGAGCACGTAGTAGGTCACCGCGATGCCGATCGACCACGCGGCGAGATACCAGAAGACGGGGCGGCACAGCCGCTGCGCGCGTTTGACCAGCCAGGTGCCCCACGACGAGCCCGAATGCCAGCCGTAGGCGCCTGCCGCACCGCCTGCCAGGAAGAACAGCGGCATGACCTGCACGACCCAGGTGATGGGAGCGAGTGCGGGCAGTTCGCCGAGCAGGTTGCCGATCCGCAGCCCGTTGTCGATGGTGGCGAGCAGCAGTGCGCAGTGCCCGAACATCACGACCACGAGGGCGCCGAGCCGGGCGACGTCGACAGCGCGGTCACGGTCGGCCGGAGTCTCGGCAGCGACCCTGTCGGCACCGGACCCGGGCTTGGTGAGCGTCATGCGTTCAGCATGCCGCGCCGTGGCCAACCGCGGATGAGTAGTACTACGCGCTTGGCGCCCAACACACCGCGCTCGCGAACTTTTTGGGTTTTTCGGTGGCGTAGAACTTGCTGGCCGTCGGGTCGTGGGGGTCTAAGAGAACATTACGAGACCACCAAGACGGCAATACCGTGTCAGAGACGACAGTAAAGTGCTCTCCCGTGGCAAGAAACCTGTTAGCCAACGGCCGTGGCCGGTGGTTGGCGATCGTGGTTTCGCTGGTCGTCTCCGGCGCCATGCTGTACGCCCAGAACGCCGAGGCGCCGCACAGCGAAAAGCCGGCGGCGGTGGCGCCGATGTCACCCGAATCCGCGCCGCCCGCTGCGCCGAGGGTCCCGGTGCCCGCGGAGGCCGAACTGCTGGCCGCAAGCGCGCCCGCGGCTGCGCGAGAGCTTCCGTTCGAGCTGCCCAAGGGCGTTGCGCCCGAGAGCAATCTGCAGGTCAGGACCATTTGGGCCGCTCGCGCGATCAGCGTGATGTTCCCCGAGATCACCACCATCGGCGGGTATCGGCAGGACCCCTTGCGGTGGCATCCCGAAGGTCTGGCGATCGACGTCATGATCCCGAACCACAGCAGCGAAGAGGGCATCGAACTCGGCAACCAGATCGCCGGGCTGGCGTTGGCGAACGCGAAGCGCTGGGGAATCCTGCACGTGATCTGGCGGCAGGGCTTCTACCCCGGCATCGGCGCACCGAGTTGGACCGCGGACTACGGCAACGAGACCGCCAACCACTTCGACCACGTGCACATCGCGACGGCGGGCGGCGGATATGCCACCGGCGACGAGACGTACTACATCAGCTCGATGAGCCCGACGCCGAAGAACTGATCACAGCGCCAGCGCTTGTTTGACGTCGGCCTGGGTCTCCGCCAAGAAGGTCTGGAATTCGTCGCCGATCATGAAGGTCGTGGTGAAGTGTCTGTCCTTGGCGATCTGCTGCCAGGTCGGCGATTCCACCATCGTGCCGAGCGCGTTCTGCCAGAACTCGACGGCGACCTGCGGCATGTCCGGCGGTCCGTAAAGGCCTCGCCAATTGGAGAGGGTGACGTCGAACCCCTGCTCCCTGGCGGTCGGCACATCCAGTTCGGGCAACCGTTCCTCTGCCAACACCCCCAGCGCCTGCAGGGTCCCCGCTTTCAGCAGGTCGACGAACTCGCTGACACCGCCGATCGCGACGCTGATGTCGCCCTTCTCCAGTGCGCTGATCTGGTCACCGCCGCCCTCGAACGGTACGTAGTTGATGGTCGAGGGGTCACCGCCGGCCGCTGCGACCAGCAGGTCGAAAGGCGCCTGATCATCGTTGGCGGCCCCGACCACGACGCGCTTGGCGTCGGACTTGATGGCCGACATGACGTCACCGAGGTTGTTGTACGGGGAGTCGTAGCGGGTGACGACCACGTAATACTCGGTGATCAGCCGCG
This sequence comes from Mycobacterium sp. 29Ha, assembly GCF_032883055.1. Classification (NCBI taxonomy): domain Bacteria; kingdom Bacillati; phylum Actinomycetota; class Actinomycetes; order Mycobacteriales; family Mycobacteriaceae; genus Mycobacterium; species Mycobacterium sp. 29Ha. The sequence continues at coordinate 52,179 of NZ_JAMQTI010000009.1, read as the reverse complement.
CGATCATCGTGACGTCGTCGTAGCCGTACTTCGACTTGCCGAGCAGTTCGTTCATCATCATCGACAGCGAGGTGACCGAAACCTCGTCGTCTTTGCCCTGGTACTGCTCCACCATCTCGGCGAGGAAATCTGCTCCGCTGTTTCCCGGCCGATTCTCTATTGGTAACGGCACATCGACGAGCCGTTCCTGCTGCAGCGCCTCGACCACCGCTCGGATCGTGATGTCGAAACCGCTGCCCGGGTTGGCTCCCGCCGTCATCGTGACGGGTCTGCTCGGATAAGCCGGTTCCTCGGAGGTCTGGTCGGACTGCTGACAACCGGTGAGGGCGAGTGAAGCGGCGAGCAGCACGCTGAGCGCGGATCTGAACACGAGGTAATGGACTCCTTGTTTCTGGCGACATCTGCTTATACCAACGTGAGCGGTCGGTCGGGCTCAGGCTCGCAGCAGTTGCCTGGTGGCCGCTCATCCCTAGGACGGAGTCAGCACCACATTCTCGACACCGAACATCCCCTCACGTTGCATGCTTCGATGAAACGGCGTCATCACATGATGACGGCCGGTGTCGAGGTGGCGAACATGGCGACGGCGTCAACTGAAGCGATACACCTGCCGCCTGCGCTGCGGCTGCCGAAGGCGGCACAGGGGCTCGCATTCCTGGCGGCGCGGCGCCGGCTGGTCGCCGCTATGGCCCGGCGGCACGGCACCATGTTCACCCTCGACCTACCCGGCTTCGGGCGGACCGTGGTGATCGGCGATCCGGAACTGATCAGCGACCTGTTCGGTACCAGTAGAGCGGTTCTGGGACGCGCGCGCCTCAACCTCGGCAAGGTTTTCGGCCCCGGATCGATGTTCAACCTCAACGGGGAAGAACATCTGAACCGACGGCGGCTGCTGGCCCCGCCGTTCCATTCCACGCACGTCGCACAGCACCGGCGCATCGTCGAAGAGGAGGTGCTGCGCGAATCTGCAAATTGGCCGGAAGGGCAGGAGTTCCAGACGTTGCCCGCGATGACGCGCATTCTCGTTCGTGGGCTCCTGCGCTCCATGCTCGGCGCCGACGCCCCCGCCGTGGACGAATTGTGCGCGCTGTTGCCCAGCGCGGTGTCGCTCGGCGCCCGGATCGGACTGCTGCCACCGATTGTGCGGAAGGACTTCGGTGTATGGAGTCCGGGGGCGCGGCTACTTCGATACCGATCCCACTTCGACGCGGCGGTCCACGCGCTGGTCGCGAAGGCACGAGCCGACGCCGCTTTCCCCGAGCGCACCGACGTCCTCGCCATCTTGTTGCAGGCTCGATACGACAACGGGGAGGCGATGTCGGATGCTCATATCGCCGACGAATTGCTCGGACTGCTGGCGGCCGGATACGAGACGACTGCCGCCACGTTGGCCTGGGCCGTCGAACGGCTGCGCCGACATCCGCGATTGCTGTCGCGGTTGACGGCCGAGGCTGATGCGGGCGGTTCGCAGTGGCGGCAGGCGACGATCTGGGAAGTGCAGCGCACACGCCCGGTGGGCGACATCGTGCAGCGCCGCGCCCTGACCCGAATCCGGTTGGGAGACTGGGTCATCCCCGAAGGCACCACTTTGATGATCAACGTCCGGCTTGCCCACTCGTCCGAAGACTGCTTCCCGCGTGCCGAGTCTTTCGATCCAGGACGTTTCATCGGCACCACCCGCAAGCCCTCGGGCTGGATCCCCTTCGGGGGCGGATTCCAGCGGTGCATCGGCGCGACGTTCGCGAACATGGCGATGGACGTCACGCTCCGCACGCTGCTGCGGGAGTTTCGGCTCGTCCCCACTGACGCACCGGGCGAGCGGGCACGTGATCACGGGGTGGTCTTCGCGCCCAGCCGTGGCGGCCTGGCAGTCGTCCACCGGCGAACTGCCGTCGTCGAGAAGCAGCCGCGGACGACGCCGGTCCAGATGCGCCGGAGCTAACTCGCGGCGCTCGCGGCGCCGCACACGAACGCCGTCCGGTTACGGGGATCCGGCCACGCAGCGAATGACGTCGCATTCCACCCGCCGGGGCTCTCTGATCCGCGATACAGTTTTTCAGCTACCAAAGGGGACCCCATTGCAGGTGCTGACCACCAGAGAAAGCGTGGTTGTCGCGGCGATCGCCGAGGCGCTGTTCCCCGCGTGCGAACCGATCGGAATCGGGGGTGAAGCCGCCGGCGCCGTGGCCTACGTCGACACCCTGGTGGCCCGGGCCGCGCTCCCGCAGCGCATCCAACTGCGGGGTCTTCTGGTGGTGTTCGAGATCGGCACGGCGATCACGCATCGTGGACGGCTGTTCTCAGCCGCTCCCCTGCACGAACGGGTCTCGCGGCTGGAGGCGTGGGAACACGCCGATCGCTACATCCAGCGCGCGTCGTTCTCGGCGCTGCGTTGGCTTTTCACGCTCGCCTATCTCGCCGATCCACAGGTGCAGCGGACAATCGGTCTCCCCGAGGTGGACGCGCGTCCGCCGGTCCCGCTGCGGCGACCCGGCAGACCTCAGCGGCTTCGTCGCGGTGCGCGAGTACAGCGACTCGAGCGGCGCTTCAGCACCGATCAGCTGATCATGGGGATCGAGATTCCCCAGTGGTTCCGCATGCTTGTCGGCGCGCGGTTCCGGGTGAGTGCTCGTTACCTGCACCGGGTCGTGTGGATCACCGGGTGGAGCATCGGGGCCACCACCGTCGGCGCGGTCGAACGTCGGCGCTACGACCGGCGCATCAGGTCGACACCGGTCGACCCGCCCCCGATCTTCATCCTCGGTCATTGGCGCAGCGGTACGACCCACCTCCACAATCTGCTCGGGCGCGATCCCGGCAACACGTATCCCACCGTCTACCAAGTGATTTTCCCGACCGCGTTCATGACCACCAGCAAGACCATTCCCCGATTGACCGCCGGCGCCCTGGCGGACACCCGCGGATACGACAACGTCGCGCAGGGCTGGGACGAGGCCGCCGAAGACGAGATCGCGCTGGCCAAGCTGACCGGGCTCTCGCCGTACCTGGCGTTCATGCTGCCCGACCTACTGCCCCGCTACGAACGCTACTTCGACTTTCTCCAAGCCCGTGAAGATGAGCGTGACGAGTGGAAGACAGCGTTGCGCTGGTTCGTCGGCAAGGTGCGCCTGCACTCGGGTGGACGGCGACCCGTCATCAAGAGCTGTGCGCACATGGCGCGGATCCGGATGCTGCTCGATGTCTTCCCCGACGCCAAATTCGTTCACATCCACCGCGATCCGTTCACGGTGGCGGCGTCCACGATCCATATGCGCAAGCAGACCGACTGGGAGAACTTCCTGCAGGTGCCCGAGGCGGAATTCATTCACAACAGGGCGACGCAGGTGGCGGTCGTCGGGCAACGGCTCTTCGAGCGCTTCTTCGAGGACCGCGCACTCATCCCGCCGGAGAACTTCATCGAGGTCGCCTACCCCGATCTGGTGGCGCACCCGCGCGACGCACTCGACGGCATCTACCGTCACCTCGACATTCCGCAGGGTGATCGCTACGACGCCACCATCGGCGGCTATCTGGCCAACCTGGGCGGCTATCAAACCAACAAGCTGAGCGTCGACGACGAACTCGCCGAGTTGGTACGCGCCCATTGGAAGTCGGTCTTCGACGAGTACGGCTACTCGTTGGAGCACCGAGTATGACGTTCGGGGAGTTCGTCGAGGAGCACCTGCACTCGAGCACGCATCTGGCCAAGCGCCATGTGCACCCGAAGCTGCTGCACATGTACGAGATCGCCGGCATGGACGCGGTGTTCACCCGCGCCAGCGGCGCCTACTTCTGGACCGAAGACGGCCGCCGGTTTCTGGACCTGTTGAGCGGCGGGGGCGTTCACTTCATCGGGCGGAATCATCCGCGTGTGCGGGCAGCTCTGCACGACGTCGTCGACATGGATCTGCCCAATCTGACCATCGCCAACGCGTCGGTGCTGGGCGGTCTGCTGGCCGAGCGGTTGATCGCCCTGGCGGGTCCGCAGTTCCAAAAGGTGGTGTTCGCCAACTCGGGCGCGGAGGCGACGGAGATCTGTGTCCGATTCACCCGTCAGGCCACCGGCCGCCGTCGCTATCTCTACCTGGACGGCGCATTTCACGGACGCACGTACGCCGCGATTTCGATGTGCGGCTTCGACGAAATGAAGATCACCGCAGATCCGCTCATGCCGACGTGTACACCGATGCCGCGCAACGACATCGACGTATTGCGCCGCGAGCTGGCCTACGGCGACGTCGCTGCCTTCGTCGTCGAAGCCGTCCAGGGGATGACCTGCGAAGTCGTGTCGGCGGAATACCTTCGCGAGGCGCAGAAGCTCTGCGCGCAGTTCGGCACGGCGCTGGTGATGGACGAGGTGCAGACCGGACTCGGACGACTCGGGCACTGGTTCGGTTGCCACGGGGCCGGTGTCCAACCGGACATGCTCACCGTCAGCAAGACGCTGTCCGGCGGTCAGGCGCCCGTGAGTGCCGTGCTGCTGACCCAGGACATTTACGACCGCGTGTATGCGGCCTTCAAGTCCGGGCCGATCTACATCTCGACCTTCGCCGAGAACAACCTCGCCATGGCCGCCGGCCTCGCGACACTCGACGTGCTCGAAGAACTCGACGCACCCAACCGTGCCAGGGAATTGTCAGGCAAGATCCGTTCCGGACTGCAGGATCTCGCCGACCGCTACGACGTGATCGACCGGATCACCGGCGAAGGCCTCATCATCGGCGTGTCGTTCAAACCTTCGGCGAATCTCGCGCTGCGTGTCCAGCAGCGGATGATGGGCGTGGTCGATCCGGGCGCATTCGCCGCCGCCGTGCACATCGATCTGCATCGGCGCGGGATCCTTGTGCAGATCCCGGGTTTCAACCTCAACATGATCAAGATCCTGCCGCCGGTGATTCTCACCGATGACGATGTGCGGTGGTTCCTTCGCGCGTTCGAGGAGGTGCTGGCCGGTTATCGTCGACCCACATCCGGCCCAGCCCTGGGATTGGTGGCCGGCGCCACGAGGCATGTGTTGAGGGAAGCGCGCATCCACCTGGAGGTACGCAGGCCCGCGACAGCCGGTGGCCCGAAGGCGAACGGGGACAGGCGCGTACAAGGGCATGCCGACTACGACCGCTCGCTGGCACTCGACTGCGACGTCTGTGTGGTCGGGTCTGGACCGGCGGGCACGGTGCTCGCGCATCAGCTGGCGACCGAGGGACTCGACGTTGTGGTGCTCGAGGCCGGCGCGGCGATGCGTCAGCGTGACCGGGGCGCTGAGGCGGGCGAAACACTGGCCCGGTGGTTCTGGGATGAAGGAATGCGCACCGCGCGCGGCAATGTCGCCGTACCCACCCTGCAGGCGCGTTGTCTGGGGGGTGGTTCTGTCATCAATTCCGGCATCTGCATGCGTGCGCCCGACTTCGTCTTCGAAAAGTGGGCAACGGAACACGGCGTCGACGGCGTGGCGCCGGAAGAGATGAACCGTCACTACGACGCGGTCGAACAGTTCATGGGTGTGCGACCGGTTCAGGCGGAGGTGCAGGGCCGGCGCAACGATCTGTTTCGGGTAGGCGGCGAAGCGCTCGGCTACGAGGTGGAACCGCTGCGTCGCAACGAGCACAACTGCCGCGGCTCGGGACAGTGCATGACGGGATGTCCGTCTGGGGCGAAGCAGTCCATGGACCGTCGCGGTATCCCCGAGTTGCTGCGATCGGGAGGTCGCGTGTACACCTCGGTGCACGTCGATCGTTTGCTGCTACAAGGGAATAGAGTGCGCGGGGTGCGCGGCGCGGTGGTCGATCCTGTGACGGGCCGTCGCACACATCGGGTGCGTGTCGAGGCGAAGTGCACGGTGCTCGCCGCGGGCGCTTTGGCGTCCCCGCAGATCTTGCAGCGCAGCGGTCACAAGGCGGCTCCCGTGGGACGCAACGTCCGGATGCATCCCGGCGTCGTCGTATTGGGTTTGTTCGACGAGCCGGTGTCGCCGTGGCACGGTGCGACGCAGGGCTATCACATCACCGAATTGCTCGCCGCCGGCATCAAGCTCGAGTCGGTCTGGGCGATGCCGTCGGTGCTCGGCATGATGAACCCGGGCATCGGCGAGGACTTTGTGCGATCGCTGGCTGACTATGGACATGTGGCGACCTGGACGGCGTGGGTGAACGGACAGGAGTCGGTCGGACGGGTTCGTGCGCTGCCCGGCGGCGTGTTGAGCCTGCGATATGACCTCGGTGCGGGTGACGCCATGCGCATGCAGGAGGGCGCCGCGCGGCTCGCTGAGATGTACGCCGCGGCCGGGGCGCGTGCGGTCCTACCCGGCATGCACGGCTTGGCGCCGCGGTACGACTCCGCCGAGGCAGCGGACGCGATCCGCGGGGCGACGCTGACCCCGCAGGACTTCCGAATCGTCGCCAATCATGTTTTCGGCACGACGGCTATGGGATCGGATCCCCGACGGCACGTCACTGACTCTTTCGGCGCCGTGTACGGCCTCGCCGATGTCTATGTCTGCGACACCGGTCTCTTCCCCGCGAGCCCGTCGGCCAACCCGATGCTCACCGCGATGGCCCTTGCCCACCGTCAGGCGGAGACGCTGATATCCCGGTACGGGCGATAGCCGGATAAGGGGCGCTGCATGTCGGGGAGCACCATCGCGGTGGTCGCGGTCGGCAGTGTCCTCGGGTTCCTCAGCGCCGTGCTGCCGATGGGGCCGGTGACGGTGCTCGTCGTGCATCGAACGCTCGCCGGCGATCCCTCCGGAGCCTTGCGGTTCGGACTCGGGCGGGTCCCCGCCGAGACCATCTACTGCGCGCTGGCGACGTTCGGCACAGTCGCACTGCTCGAACGCTTTCCGGTGGTGCGCACCGGCATCGAGGTGCTGGCCATCGTGATGTTCCTGGCCGTCGGTGCGTGGCTGCTGATGGCCAGAACAGGGCCGGCCGCCGCAGGTTCCGACGCGGCCGAGTCGGTGCCGCGACGAAACAGATGGGGCTTCACGGCGGGGTTCATCGTCGGGGCGCTCAACCCGCAGTACCTGTTCTCGTGGTCGGCAATCGTCGCGATCGGGGTATCGGTCGGCGGATTGCAGCCCTCGCTGCTGGATCGAGTCGTCTTTCCGTTGGCGGCCGCGTTCGGCGTCATGCTGGGATACGTGCTCCTGGTCCGATTCCTACAGCGCCGCAGCGGGCAAATGGAAGGACCGGCGATTCGACGGGTGTTGCGGGCGTTAGGTGTCCTGCTCATCGCTTTGGCGGCATGGCACGTCGTGCAGGTGGTGAGCCAATGACGAAACCGGTGACCGCGCCACCGTTGACGGTGACCCTCGGATCGGCGGTCTACACCTTTCCCGCTGAGCGCGATGTCACCGTGGGCCGCTCTCCGGACTCCGATATTCACCTCGACGGACCCGCGCTGGAATTGGTGTCTCGCACACACGTGCTGCTGCGCTTCGACGAGGGTCGCTGGTTCGCCATCGACAAGAGCCGCAACGGGATCTTCGTCGACGGCACACGTACGGACATCGTGCCGATTCGCGACGGCGCCAGCATCACGATCGGCGCTCCGGGCGGACCGCGGTTGATCTTCCGGGTGTCCACTGCACAGCCGCCGAAACGGCCGCTCGCGTCCCGCGCACCGACCGCCATGGCTGCTCCCCCGCCATTGAGACCTCCGCCGCGCCGACCACCACCACGAAGGCCGCCACCCCTTGCCGGGGCGCGACCTCCGACCGGGGTCGCCAGAAACCTTCTGCCACAACGCCCGCCGCCGTTGCCGCCGGGAGCGATCACGATCGGCCGGGGAGCGCAGAACGAGATCATGGTCAACGACGCACTGGTTTCGCGCGTCCATGCGGTTCTGGTGCCCACCGCGGCCGGTTTGGAGATTCGCGACAACCGCAGCGGCAACGGCACATTCGTCAACGGCTGTCTCGTCAGCCAGACGCTCCTGCGCTCGGGTGATGTCGTGACCGTCGGCAACTCCGACTTCACCGTTGCCGGCGACCGTCTCGAGCCGCGTGTCGCCACGCCGGATACCGGTACGGGTGGGCTGGAGGCCTACGGCCTGGGATTCGTTGTCGACGGCCGAAATCTGTTGACCGACATTTCGTTCACTGCGCGTCCCGGCACGGTTACCGCGGTGATCGGCCCGTCGGGTGCCGGCAAGTCGACTCTCATCCGATTACTCGGCGGCGCAACGCAACCCAGCTTCGGTTGGGTCAGCTTCGACGGCAGCGATGTGCACGGCGAGTACGCCTCGCTACGGTCGCGGATCGGGGTGGTGCCGCAGGACGACGTTGTCCACCGTCAGCTCACCGTCGAGCAGGCACTCGACTACGCCGCCGAGTTGAGGCTTCCGCCGGACACCTCAGCTGCCGACCGGCGGGCCGTCGTAACGCGGGTTCTCGACGAGCTCGAGCTGACCGCGCATCGGTCGACTCGCGTCGACAAACTCTCCGGCGGCCAGCGCAAGCGGGCCTCGGTGGCCATGGAGTTGCTGACCGGACCGTCGTTGCTGATCCTCGACGAGCCGACGTCGGGACTTGATCCATCGCTGGACCGGCAGGTGATGACGATGCTCCGCCAACTGGCCGACGCCGGCCGGGTGGTCATTGTGGTGACGCACTCGTTGGCGTACGTGAAACTGTGCGACCAGGTGCTGCTGCTGGCTTCGGGCGGGAAGATCGCCTTCAAGGGCCCGCCGGCGGACGTCTGGCGAGCGATGCAGTCCGACGACTGGGCTGACATCTTCGCCTGGGTCAGCACTGACCCCGAGGCCGCCCATCAAGCGTTTTTGGCCCACCACAACATTTTTGAGCCGCCGGCGCAGGCTTCGCCGACGTCCACCGGGCCACCGGGCGAGCCGACACAGACCAGCCTGTGGCGTCAGATATCGACCGTCGCGCGGCGGCAGGTGCGGTTGACGGTCGCGGACCGCGGTTACTTCATCTTCCTGGCCGTGGTGCCGTTCGTCGTCGGTGTCCTGGCTCTCGTGGTGCCCGGGAATGTGGGGTTCGGTCCCGCCGATCCGCAGGGAAAGACCCCGAACGAACCCACCCAGCTGCTGATTCTGATCAATATCTCGGCTGTATTCATGGGCACCGCGTTGACGATCCGGGATCTGGTCGGTGAGCGGGCGATCTTCCGGCGAGAACAAGCGGTGGGTTTGTCGGCGTCGGCCTATCTCGCGGCCAAGATCCTGGTGTTCAGCGCGGCCGCCGCCATCCAGGCCGCGATCCTGACCACGATCGTCGTCCTCGGCAAGGGCGGCCCGACGCAAGGCTCAGTCCTGTTGGGCAACAGCAGCATCGAGTTGTATCTGACGTTGGCGGGGACGGCGGTGGTGTCGGCGATCGCCGGACTCGCACTGTCCTCGCTGGCCCGCTCCCCCGAGCAGATCCTGCCCATGGTCGTGGTGGTGATCATGATGTCGATGGTGTTCTGCAACGGGCTGATTCAGATCAACGGCAGGCTGGTGCTCGACCAACTCTCCTGGCTGTTGCCGGGGCGGTGGGGTTTCGCCGCATCGGCCTCGACCGTCGATCTGATGACGGTCTCGCCCTTGTTGCCGATCGAAGACACATTGTGGACTCACCGGGGTGGCTGGTGGCTGTTCGATATGGCGATGCTCGCGGTGCTCGGGGTGGTGTTCACGGCCCTGGTTCGATACCGGCTCCGGCTACCCACCCATGATCAACGAAAGGCTGATGGCTCCGGGACTGCTCGCCGCGGCCGGCTGAGTTCAGCGATGCCATTCCGGAAGTGACCGCGGAGCGGTTTCGGCCACCGGGAGCCCAATTCGTCTTGGCCCGCCTGCGTCCACGAGTGCACCTGTACGGTCTCCTCATGCGCGATCTCTGCGGCCTGCGCAACGGCCATGCGCGGCGCGGGTGATGGGGCGGGCTGTGAGGAAGAGTGCTGAGCGAGTCGTCTCGCCTGCCAACGTGCGTCGGGCGTTACGGCTGGCGGGTATGCGGCCGTTGCCCCGCCGACGGAATCGTGCCCCGATCGATCTGTGCGGCAAGCGGATTCTGCTGACGGGAGCGTCGTCGGGTATCGGCGAGGTCGCCGCCGAGAAACTCGCTGCGCACGGTGCGACGGTGATCGTGGTGGCCCGACGTGAACACCTGCTGGCGGCTGTCGTCGACCGGATCACCGCCCGCGGCGGCAAGGCGATCGCGATCCCGACCAACCTGGCCGACCTTGACGCTGTCGACGAGCTGGTGCGGGCCTCCGGACCCGTCGACATCCTCATCAACAACGCGGCCCGGTCGATCCGCCGGCCATTGCTCGAATCGCTGGACCGCTGGCACGACGTCGAACGCACCATCACGCTGAACTATTACGCGCCGCTGCGGTTGATCGGCGGACTAGCGCCCGGAATGGTCGAACGCGGCGACGGGCACATCATCAACATCTCGAGCTGGCGCGTGATGCCCGAGTCGTCGCCCTTCTTCGGTGTGTACAACGCCTCCAAGGCCGCGCTGAGCGCGGTCAGCCGGGTCATCGACAACGAGCTGGCCGAATCCGGCGTGCAATCGACCACCATCTACTACCCGCTGGTGGCCACCCCGATGATCGCGCCCACCCGCGCCTACGACGGCCTGGCCGCCCTGAGCGCCGACGAGGCCGCCGAGTGGATGGTCGTCGCCGCGCGCACCCGCCCGGTGCGCATTGCTCCGCGCAAGATGCTGCCGCTGCGCGCGCTCGACCTCCTGTCGCCACGCCTGCTCAACGGTGTGATGAAGCGCTCCACACCACAGTTCGGATCTGGCACCGGTGGGCACTGAGACCGTCGGCTACCGGGACGAAAACCTCGTTGTCGGAGCACTTCTCACCACCGCGGCGTTCTTCTGCGTGGCGTTGGTGGGCGCGCTGGCGAAGGTCTCGGGGCAGTACACGTCGACCGGCGTGCTGCTGTTGTTCCAGAACGCCATATGTCTGCTGTTCGTCCTGCCGGTCGTGTCGCGAGGCGGATTTGCGGCGCTCCGCACGAAAAGGATTGGGCTGCACCTGCTGCGAGCGGCCACCGGAACCGGATGCTGGTATGCGCTGTTCGTCGCGATCAAGCTAATTCCGTTGGCCAACGCGACGCTGCTGACCTACAGCGCGCCGCTGTGGATGCCACTGATCGCGTGGGCGGTCACCCGGCAACGGGTCGCGGTCCCGACCTGGCTGGGCGCCGGAATCGGTTTCTTCGGAATACTTCTGGTGCTGCAGCCGCAGGGGCACGGGTTCTCGGCGGGTGAGTTGTCGGCGCTGGCCGGCGCCCTGCTGCTCGCGGTGGCCATGATGTCGGTCCGCTGGCTCGGCGCCACCGAACCCGTCACCCGAATCCTCTTCTACTACTTTCTGCTCGCGACCGTCTTGTCCGTCCCGATCGCGATCGCAGACTGGCAACCGATCGCACCGCAGGGCTGGCCGTGGCTCATCGCTCTCGGCTTCGCGCAGCTTTTCTCTCAGGCGTTGATCGTCGTCGCCTACCGCTACGCTTCCGCGGAAAAGGTGGGCCCGTTCATCTACACCGTCATTGTCTTCACCGCGGTCATCGACTGGATCGTGTGGGATCACCGACCGACGGTGGCCACCTACCTCGGGATGGCGCTCGTCATCGGAGGCGGCGTGCTCGCCATGCGCGCCAAAGCGAAACAGCCACGCTCCACGTCGGCTGCGCCGACATCCGAGTAGTGCTGCCGCGCCCAAACGTTATCCAGATTACGAAGTTCGTTGGGGCCCTTGCCCTGCGAAAACTCTTACGGATCGCCGACGAAGCTGTCTGTTTGCCCCCGCAACCAATACAGTGCAGAAAGCGACCAGTATCGGACTACCTACCGGCCGTGGTCGTGTGCCGCCATGATCGTCGCGCGTATGCGCGCCGAGCGGCAGGGCCGTTTGGAGCTGCGATGCGCGAGCAGGCACCTGTCGCTTTGGATGCGGCACGTGATGCCGCGTGGGCCAGAATTCCCCATCCCGTGCTGGTCGTCGACCGCGCCGGCGTCGTCCGAGCGGTGAGCGCACTTGCCCAGCCGTTGCTGCCCGACGTACTGCGCGGAACCCTGCTTCGCGAGACCGGACCATCCTGGCTATCGCGCGCGCACCACGACGTGGTGCAGGCCGTTCCAGAGGTCGCCGAGGACGCAGGCGTGGTGGTCGGCGCCATCGACCAGCGGGCATTCACCGCTCGTCCGACCGTGCTGCCCGGCCACAAGATCGCGTGGTGGCTGATCGAGGACACCGACCGCATACTGCAGGACGCTCGGGAGGCCCTGGCGCGCGAACGCGAGCGCGCGACGTTCCTCGACGAGGCTTCCGCCGTGCTCATGGCGTCGTTGAACATCGACCGGTGCATGGAGGCAACGGTCCAGATGGCCGCGCGCCATCTGGCCGACGCCGCGGTGGTGGTGGCGGCAGCGCACGGCCCGCAGGTTCCGGTGGTGTGCAGCGTTGCCGCCGGCGCCGTCGAGCATCGCAGCATCGACGCCGACCCCGCCGAAGTCGCCGGTCTGGCCGAGGCCCTGCGCGGATTCCCTCCGGTGCCGTCGCGGTGGATCGATCCGGCTTCGGTGCCCGACTGGTTGATCCCGAGTCAGTTCACCGGGCCGGTGGGATCCGTGGTGATCACGCCGCTGCCCGGCCACGGCGTCCCGGCGGGCGCGCTCGTCCTGTTGCGGCGCAGCTCCCATACGGCGTTCAGCGAAGGTGAGGAGCTGTTCGCGCGGCTGTTCGCCGCCCGCGCCGGCGCGGCGCTGTCGGCGGCGCGGCTGTACGGGGAACAGTCCGCCATCACCCGAACCCTGATGCGCGAACTGCTCCCCCCGCAGCTGCATCGGCTGCACGGTATCGAGCTGGCCGGCGGCTACCGGGCTTCGGAGGACCACCAACTGGTCGGCGGCGACTTCTATGACGTCCATCCCGCGTCGACGCCGGAGGACGAGACTCTCGTGGTGCTCGGCGACGTCTGCGGCAAGGGTCTGGACGCTGCTGTGCTCACCGGCAAGATCCGCAACACCCTGCAGGCGCTCGCGCCACTGGCCGACCAACACGAGGACGTGCTCAAGCTGCTCAACAGTGCGCTGCTGTCGCCGGACAACAGCCGCTTCGCCACGGTGGTCCTGGCGTCGGTCGCCCGCCGCGACGGGCAGCTGATGCTGCGGCTGACGTGCGCCGGGCACCCGGCTCCGCTGATCGTGCGTCATGACGGCAGGCTGGAGCGCGCCGACACCCGCGGCACGTTGGTGGGAGCGCTGCCGGAGTTCAAGGCGCGCTCCTACGAAACAGCGCTGGCGCCGGGCGAGGTGTGTCTGCTCTACACCGACGGGGTCACCGAGGCCCGCGGTGGACCGCTGAACAAGGACGTCTTCGGCGAAAAGCGGCTCTCGACCGCCCTGGCCGAATGTGCGGGCATGCCCGCCGAGGCGGTGGTCGAACGCGTCATGATGCTCGCGACGCAGTGGGCCGGGCAGCGGACCCACGACGACATGGCCGTGGTCGCCATCTCATCGCCGCATCGCAACCACCTGGCCGCCGTCAACGGCCACACCGCGGGACGGTATACCGCGTGACGGAGACGCGATCTGTTGCGGCGACCTCACCGGAGATCTTGGAGCGCCTGTGGGGTGCGGTCCTCGAAGGTGACGAATATGCCGCTGCGGGAACGGTTTTCGCAGCCCTCGACGAGGGGTTGCCCCCGGAGAGAGTGGTGCTCGAGCTGATCGCACCGGTCCAACGTCGCATCGGGACGGAGTGGGCCGCCAACAGAATCACCGTCGCGCAGGAACACGCGGCCACCGCGATCAACGAACGGGTGCTCGCCGCGCTGGCCCACCATCCCGGCTGCCGGCGCACCCCGGACGCCGGCCGGGTGACGGTGGCGTGCGTCGACGGCGAATGGCACGCGTTGCCGGCCCGGCTGCTCGCCGAGGTGCTGCGGCTGCGGGGCTGGCAGGTCGACTTCCTCGGGGCGCAGGTGCCCACCCCACACCTCATTGCGCATTTGCACCAACACGGACCCGACGCCGTTGCACTGTCCTGTTCCATCCCCACTCGATTGCCAACCGCCCATGCCGCGATCACCGCCTGCCAGGCCGCAGGGGTGTACGTCCTTGCCGGCGGGGCGGGCTTCGGTCACGACGGCCGGTACGCCCGACTGCTCGGCGCCGACGCGTGGGCGCCGGATGCGCAATCGGCCGCCGAATGCCTGAGCGGTGACTTCCCCCGCGTGCGCTTCTCGTCGAACCATCAGCCGATCGACGATCTGCCCCACCTGGTGGACCAGGAATTCACGATGGTCAGCCGCAGTGCCGCGCAGCTGGTCGAGAGGACCGTCGCCGATCTAGAGCACCGCTTCCCGGCGATGGCCGAATACACCGACGCGCAACGCCAACACACCGTCGAGGACATCGCCCATATCGTCGACTTCCTGGCCACCGCGCTCTACACCGACGACGATGAGCTGTTCACCGGCTTCACCGTGTGGACTGCCGGCATTCTCTCCGCGCGCGGCGTCCCGACCGAATCTCTTGACCCGGCGCTGGAACTCCTCGCTGCGCAGCTCCGGGACTTCCCCCGCACACAGCGGATAATCGACGCAGCACAAACCGCTCTCAAGGACACTCACAACCAACACCGCGTATGAATCTCACACTGACTTCTGACTCCACATCGCAATCGGCAATCCTGCACATCGACGGGGACGTCGAGTACACGACGGCGTCGGCGCTGGTCGAGGCCGCCGGGAAACTGCTCGCAGACCACCCCGTGCTGCGGGATCTTCATCTGGACTGCGCGCAGATGACGCTGTGCGACTCGGCCGGAATCTCTGCACTGCTCACGATTCACCTGCGGACCTCCGCTGCGGGCGTGCATCTGCATCTCGACCGCCGACCTGATTTCCTCGAGCGATTGCTCGACATCACCGGCATCCTCGAACACCTCACCGCAGCGCCGAACGTTCGCTCGGGGCGCAGAGCGGACGCCGTCGATATGGCCGACGAATCCGGCGTCGTCTGATCGAGTGCGGTCAGCGCTTCTGGTCGAGGTCATCAACGAAGGACCGGTTGCAGATGCTCAGAGCGCGACGACTCCGTAGTCGGCCACCCGCGCGCTGAGGTATCGCAGCTGGTCGGTTGCCGAGCCGAGGGTCTGATCGATGGCGGTCAGCCTCGCCGCATAGTGCGCGATGGGGTACTCAGCGGTCACGCCGATGCCGCCGTGCATCTGGATCGACTCTTCCGCAATGTGCTTGCCCGAGCGCCCGATCTGCATCTTGGCCCGTGCGGCCGCCACGGTGTCGAATCGTCCGTCGGCGACGCACACCGCCGCGTAGTAGTTCATGCTGCGCGCCAGCTCCAGCGAGACGTACATGTCGGCGGCCCGCTGGGTCAGGGTCTGGAACGTCTTGAGCGGCACACCGAACTGCTTGCGCGTCTTGAGGTAATCGGTGGTCAACTTCAAGGCTTCGTCC
Organism: Mycobacterium sp. 29Ha; assembly: GCF_032883055.1. Lineage (NCBI taxonomy): Bacteria > Bacillati > Actinomycetota > Actinomycetes > Mycobacteriales > Mycobacteriaceae > Mycobacterium > Mycobacterium sp. 29Ha. The sequence continues at coordinate 36,735 of NZ_JAMQTI010000009.1, read as the reverse complement.
ATCGCGCCAACCGCTTCGGCGCACAGCGCGGATTGGAAGCGGATCACCATTTCGTCGATGATCGCTGAGGCGTCGCCGCCCGCGCCCAGCTGCTGGGCGGCCGCATTGTCGAAGGTGATATCCGCCCCTCGCTGACCGTCGAAGGTCCGGTACGGAGTGCGGGTCACGCCCGAATTCGGTTGAGAAGAGAAGTCCACCAGGAACAGACCCGAGCCGCCGTCCGGTAGCGAAGCGCTGACCAATATCACGTCGGCGCTGTCACCTGCGATCACCGGGCTCTTGCGGCCGGTGATCGTCCACGCGTCGCCGTGACCAGAAGCCTTGGTGCCCAGGGCCTTCGCGCCGCGGCGGTCGCACTCTGCGTGGGCGATGGCGAGCAGCAGCTCCCCGGCGGCGACAGCGTCGAGAAGCCCGCGCTGCTCGTCGGTTCCATGCGCCGCGATCACCGCGCCCGGAACAAGCGCGGCGGCTGCAGCCGGTTCGGGAGCCAGCCGACGGCCGATCTCGGTCATCACGACTATCACCTCAATGGGGCCGGAGTCATCGTCGAAACCCATTCCGAGGATGCCGATCTCGGCCAGCTGCTGCCACACCTCGCGGCTCCAGCCAACCTCGGATTCGATCACCTTGTTCCGCGCCTCGGTGTCATAGGCCTTCGCCAGTACGTCGCGGGTGGTGTCGGCCAGCATCCGCTGTTCTTCGGTGAGATCAAAGTTCATGGTTCACAGTCCAAGGATGGTCGAGGCAATGATGGTTCGCTGCACCTCGTTGCTGCCGCCGTATATCGAGGTCTTGCGATAGTTCAGGTACTTCGGCGCGGCGTGCTGCGCCCACGCGGGCGATGCGGCATCGGCCGCGCCGAATGGCAGCGCGTTGGGGCCGGCGACCTCCACCAGCAAATCAGTGACCGTCTGCTGCAACTGGCTACCGCGCAGCTTCAGGATCGATGAGGCCGGGTTCGGCTTGCCCGTTCCCTCATCGCCGCTGACGCGCAACTGTGTGAGTTCCAGTGCCAGCAGCTCACATTCGGCCTCGGCGATCCGGGACGCAAAGATCGGATCCTGCAACAACGTGGTGTCACCGTCGCCGATGGTTGTGGTGGCCGCGTATCGCTTGACGTCGTCGAGCCAAACTTTGGTGGTGCCGATCCGGGCGATGCCGGTGCGCTCATTGGACAGCAGGAATTTCGCGTAGCCCCAGCCCGCGTTCTCTTCACCGACGAGCTGATCGGCAGGCACCCGAACGTCTTCGAACCAGACCTCGTTGACCTCGTAGCTGCCGTCGATCAGCTTGATCGGCCGCAAGGTGATGCCGGGGGTACTCATCTCGGCAAGCAGGATCGATATGCCGGCTTGTTTTCTCGGCGCGTCGGGATCGGTACGCGCCAACACGAAGATCCAGTCTGCGAACTGGCCGAGCGTGGTCCAGGTCTTCTGGCCGTTGATCACGTAGTGGTCGCCGTCGCGCACCGCCGTAGTGCGCAGGCTCGCCAAGTCCGAGCCGGCCTCTGGCTCGGAGAAGCCTTGTGCCCACCAGATGTCCAGGTTTGCCGTCGGGGGCAGAAACCGCTGCTTCATCTCCTGGGAACCGAACTGTGCGATGACCGGGCCGATCATGCTGGCGTTGAAGGCCAGTGGTTCGGGGACGTGGGCCATCCGCAACTCGTCAGACCAGATCTGGCGCTGCAGTGGAGTCCAGTCTTTGCCGCCCCACTCGACGGGCCAGTTCGGCACCGCCAAACCGGCGGCGTTGAGGATCTGCTGGGTGGCGACCATGTCCTCGGGGAAGCGCAACTCGTCGTTGCGAGCCCGCTCGAGGATCTCGGCCGGAACCTGGGTGGTGAAGAAATCCCGCAATTCGTCCCGGAACTTCGCATCCTCGTCGCTGAGCGCTAATCGCATGATCGCGACCCTACTTTCTCTCGTGGCCTCGTCACACTCGCGTTAGGAGCCTATAAAGGCCGCATTTGGTGCGGGTGTCCATGTCCAGAAAGGCCGCGGGCTCGGCCAATCGCACCACTGCGGCTGGAAAGTAGCGGGTTGGAAGCCATACGGCGCGGTCCAGGCCTAATCCTTTTTTGTGGCACATGCGTGCGGTCGGGTACAGAACCGACGATCATTCTGTGAAGATTCGCTCAAGACCTGGGTCGTGGGTTCCCGAATTCCTTCGGGGCGGCACGATGAAGGCATGGACAAGCCTGCGGCTACCCACCCTGCGGGTTATCGAGCGTTGGTGGTCGACGACGAGGTGGCGCTGGCCGAAGTCGTCGCGAGCTACCTCAGACGCGAGCATTTCGATGTCAGCCTTGCCCACAGCGGGGCTGATGCCCTGACGCAAGCTCGTGAGATCGATCCGGACGTCGTCGTTTTGGACCTCGCACTGCCGGGCATCGACGGCTTGGAGGTGTGCCGACAACTGCGCTCGTTCTCCGATGCCTATGTCGTGATGCTCACCGCACGCGATACCGAACTGGACACCGTCGTGGGCCTGTCGGTCGGTGCCGACGACTATGTCACCAAACCGTTCAGTCCCCGGGAATTGGTTGCGAGGATCCGGGCCATGCTGCGCCGGCCTCGCACCGTCGCAACGCCGATGGATGCCGCGGCCACCGTCGCCGAACCCCCACCGCGGGCGTTCGGGCCATTGTCCATCGACGTCGCGGGCCGCCGAGTGTTTGTCGATGGTGAGCCAGTCCTGTTGACCCGCACCGAGTTTGACGTCCTGGCCGCATTATCGTCGCGTCCGGCAGTGGTCTTTACCCGTCGCCAGCTCCTCGAGGCCGTCTGGGGGGACTACTGGGGTGGCAATGAACATCTAGTCGACGTTCACATCGGACATCTGCGTCGAAAGTTGTCGGATGACCCCGCCGATCCCCGCTACGTGATCACGGTCCGCGGTGTCGGCTACCGAATGGGAAGCGGCCAGTGAGGACAGCAATGAGCATTCAACCCGGGTCACGGCGCAGTCCTGGAGTCGGGGCCCGGCTGCTGCTGGCGCAAGCCTTGGTGCTCCTCGCCGGCGGCGCCACCACATGGATTGTCGCTGTCATCGTCGGCCCGCCGCTGTTCCGGGACCACTTGCAGCAGGCGGGGCTTCCCCATTCATCCAACGAACAGTTCCATGCCGAGCAGGCCTACCGGTACGCCACAGCCATCTCCATCGCGGTCGCTATCGGGGTGGCCGCATTGACCGCTCTTCTCGTCACCTGGTACTTCAGCCGCCGCCTGCAGCGCTCAATCGCCGAGGTCGCTTCCGCCGCCACTGCGGTCGCTGACGGCCGCTATGACATCCGCGTGTCGCCACTGCGCCTAGGGGAAGATTTCGCGAATCTGTCCGGCGCGTTCAATCGGATGTCTGAGCGGCTCGAAACGGTCGAGGCCACTCGGCGCCAGCTCTTCGGTGACCTCGCCCATGAGATCAGGACACCGGTCTCGGTGCTCAGGGCCTACATCGAGGCCGTCGAGGACGGAGTGAAAACCCTTGACCCCGAGACGGTTGCAGTGCTCAACGATCAAGCGGGCCGGCTGGTGCGCTTCTCCGATGACTTGGCCGCGCTCGCTCAAGCCGAGGAAGGGCCCGGTGCGGTCGCGCCACGGTGGATCGACCCCCGTGCCGCGATCGCCACCTCCGTGGCTGCGGCAACTGATCGATATGCGGACAAGGACGTCGAGTTGTCATTCGATGCCGTTGACCCGCTGCCCAAGGTGTGGGCGGACCCTTTGCGCCTGGCACAGGTGGTGGGAAACCTTCTCGACAACGCTCTGCGTCACACCGCTCCGCGAGGTCACGTCGAGCTCAACGCGGCGGCGCAGCCCGGCAAACTGATCATCACGGTGAACGACGACGGTGATGGCATCGCTGCCGAGCACCTCCCGCACGTGTTCGAACGTTTCTACCGCGCCGATTCCGCTCGCGACCGAGGCCACGGCGGCGCTGGGATCGGGTTGGCAATCGCCAAGGCCCTCACCGAAGCCCACGGCGGCCGCATCACGGCAGCCAGCCGCGGACCCGGGCTGGGCAGTACCTTCACAATCGAGTTGCCCCTTACCCGCTGACGCCCCGTGGCCGCACGCAATGCAGTCCACCCCGATCAGCACCCAGAGGCGCGGTGAGCACCGCCGCGGCATTCGCGCCTGACCCGGCTTCTATAACGAGGCCAAGATCTTGTTCATCGTGTCGATCTCCTGCTGCTGGCTGGTGACGATCGACTGTGCCAAGGCAATCGTGTCGGGGTACTGACCATCCTTGATCTCGTTCTGCGCCATGGTAATCGCACCCTCGTGATGCTCGATCATCTGAGTCAGGAACAGCTTGGTGGCGGCCACTCCCTGAGCGTTCCGCAGTGCGGCCATGTCCGCCTCCGACATCATGCCGGCCATCCCCGGCATGCCGTCCATTCCTGGCATGCCGGGCATCCCACCGTGGCCGGGCATCCCGCTGTGACCGGGCATCCCGCTGTGACCGGGCATATCCATCCCGGGCATCATCGGCATCGCGGGCACGCCCCACTGAGTGAGCCAGGACTGCATCTGTTGAATCTCGGGAGCCTGAGCGGCCTTGATCTGCTCGGCCAGGTCTAGAACTCGCGGGTCGATTCCTTGCTTATCCAACACAATGTCGCTCATCTCGATTGCCTGCTGATGATGAGGGATCATGTGCTGAGCGAACATCACATCAGCGTGATTATGGGCTTCGGTGGCCGACGCCGACGGCGCAGACACCGACGACGAATCAGCTCCCTGCGTAGTGCCGGTACTGCTACACGCACCAACGGTGACCAGCGCCGCCAGCGTGGCCGCACCGACGGCCAGCGTCTTCCTCTTCATCACAATGAGTCCCTTCCTCGGTTTCACGTCGACGCGACTGCAGCGCCCCTGGTCGACGCACGGCCCATCCCGACGTGTCTTCGAGCATTCGCGTCGCCCGTATGGCGCCACTAGACGTTCTGTGAAGATTCGATAAAGAACGACAACCACCCATCGAGATGCCCTCACACAGCAAGGGTTTGGCGTGCCGACTGACGACGACAGTGGCTGGGGGCGGACGTCATGCACCCGGGTGGGTCAGCCTTGCGGAGGGGGCTGTCGCGACTCATCGACCGCGTTCAGCGTCAACTGTCGGCGGTGGTGGTCGTAGTGCCGGCCGGGATAGGCGTAGACGTCCGCGAGCGTCATGTAATCGCGAAAGTACGGATCCCACCCGCGCGGGTAATGCATCCCACGGCGAAAGGCATCGACGCTCTCCCGGGCGAGGGACCCCTCGAGCTTCTCGATGACGCGGTCCATCTTCTTGCCCATGCGCCGGCGATTGAAAACCAGAGCTGCAGCGCAGGACCCGTAATAATTGATCGCGTGGAACGGCCGCGTCGCCGCGTCGAGAAGCCGGGCGAAGCTGCGGCTGGCGCCGTCCGGTAGTCGGCCGAACGCGCGCACGAGAATCAGTAGCCGTCGCACGACCATGTATCCGAACACCATGTGGAAGAGCAGTTGCTCGTTGGTCCAACGAGTGCCCGACGTTGGCTTCTTCCAGTCGAGGTCGTTCGCGCTGGACAAGAGGAGCTGAAAATCGGCGCGCGCTCGTTCAAAGTCTGCCGCGAGCGCTGCACGATCGATCACTGGTTCCGACATGGCTCACCTTGATCCGCGAAGTTCGCAACTCGAGCCTATGCCGTGCGACGCCAGTGCGACAGGGTCAACACTGTCGAGAGGTATACCGCTGTCACCTGTCCTTGGTGTGGCAGCCCCGACACGCAAGAACGCGACCCCCGCCAGAAACACTGACGGGGGTCGCGTTCAGCCCTGAATGTCTTACGCGCGCGGGTTGTTGGTGATGGTGCCGCCCGCGCGGGTCGCCGGGTAGTCGGCGTCCTTGCGCCGCTTCAGGCCCACGAGACCGACGAGACCGAGCAGACCGGCAAGGCCCCACAGGCCGTTGTCGCCGCCGTCATCTTCGGGCGCCTCTTGCGACTGCGCCAGGGTCGTGGTGGTGCTAGACGGTGCTTCGAAGGTGGATGCGGTTGCAACGCCCGTACCGCCGAACAGCAGGGTAAGGGTGGTGGCTCCGACAACGAGTGTCTTGTTCATGTATTTCTCCCAATGGTTTGACCGGCCGAATCACGACCGGTCGCTGAATAGATGCGGACCGGGGTGCTCCAGTCATGAAAGTCAGGGGGTGCCGGTGTTTGCTCCGGCTAACCTCAACTCGCCAGCCAGTAATTGACGGAAGTGCACCGGTCCAAACCACACAGCTTGCAACTTGTGTCCTCTGAAACTTGTTTTGCCAGCTCAGCGGTGTTGGTGATGAATAACACTGCGCTGGTCAACGACACGAGTTTGGGTCGAAACGATCCGGGCACTCGATCAGCAGTGGGCTTCATCTGGCGAGGGGATGTCGCTGATGTTCCTGCGAGGCGGTCGGCGCGGTCATCCCCTCTGTTAAGACCCTAGCTTTGCCGGGCCGACCGTCGTCCCCTCTAACCGGATAACACTGTCACCTGCACTCATCGCCCCGATGCCCGCGGGTCTGCGGTCAGGCGCCGAACAGTAGGTACAGGCCGGCGAAGGTATAACCGACCATGGTCAGCATCATCGCGAGCTGGCCCGTCAGTTGATGACCTACCGGCAGCACCCGCAGTGCCTTGTCGTGCGCGGCGATCACAGCCAACATGTGTCCGATGACCACGGAGGCGACCTTGATGGTCCACAGCAACGTCGGGTTCAGAGATAGGAAGTACTGCACGTCGCCGGAGTCCAGGCCGAGGAGATGCCAGCCCCGGCCGAGCGGGTCGGCGAGCCGCACCATGGTCTCCTGGCCTCGCTCGACGAGGTAGGAAAGGTAATGCGCGAAAATGTATCCCACGACTATGGGAATGAGGCTGTGGGCGAGTAGTCCAGGTAACTCGCGGCGTCGTTCGCGACTTACACCGGCGGCCGCGCGGGCCGCAGCGGAGAATGTCACGCCGACTGCAACCACGAAAAGCAACAGTGTGAGGGTTCGCAACACCGTGCCGCCCGCGAAATCGCCGACCAGAGGAATGGCGGCGGCGTTGCGATTGACGAAGTTACTGTAGGTAGTGGACTGGGAGAAGCTGTCGAACGCGGTGGATCCGAGGAGCACCGCCATCACTGCTACGGTGCCGGGGCGCACCGGCATGGTGGGCAGATGATCGAGCGGATTGCCGAGGACAATGCGCCCTGTGGCGCGATTTCTTCTAAATGGCGCCAGCCGCGAGACTGTCACGCTGTACACCTCGAAGGGGTCGGCTCGGGCGAACCATGTCGTTCCGAATAGTGCTGCGCCAACGAACATTGCGACCAGATAGATGAGGATCCAGATCTTGATCGCCGTGAGCGAGCCAGGATCGGAGCTCGCTAATTCCAGCCACACGAAGGCAAACAGCCCCACCACCGCCGGCCAGTATCCCCAGCCCGGCCGGTACTGCAGACGGCCCTGAGAGGCCGCGGCGTCGCGGCGTCCGACCTGCACCAGTCGCCATACCGTGCGCACCGGCGAGATCACTCGCCAAATCGGGCCCACGACAACCGAAATGGCGACGATCCCGACCCACAGCAGCACATAGAACACACCCGGTAGCGCGTTGTCATTGTCTTGGGGTCCCCAGATTGCGGCGACGGCCACCCAAATGGAAAAGATCGCGGCGGCCGCCGCGACGATCCATCGTACGACCGGAGAGTCGACGGCAGCAGTCACCCACGCGGGTAATTCGCGTCCTGGCTTCGCTGGGTCGAATCGCGGCGTCCTCCAGGCGACAGCGACAACGGCGAATGTCGCAGCCAAGGCCCAAGCCGCCCCAATCAGCGCGTACGACAACGGCACTGGGAGATCGGTCGATCCGCCTACCCCGTGCGCGAGGACCGTCACCGCTTCCGGCGTCAAGGCCGGACTTCGATGGTGACGACCGTGACGTGCAAGTCGTGCAGCTCCACGGCGACGCGACCGGGAATGTCGACGGTGAATTCAAAGCGCTGGTCTGCGGCGGCGGCCACGTCAAAGACATGTTCGGGCACGGAGTGCACGTGCAGGCTGTCCACCGCGTCGCTGGTCACCTGAAGCACGATCGGCTCGCCCGCGACCGCCTGCACCGTTGAATTTGTGGGTGTCACCACGCCCTTATCGACGGTGACGTCGATGACCGTCCCGGCCTCAGCGCTCGTAGAAGGTGTCGCCGCAGAGGTTTGCGCGGAAGGCGACTGCGCAGCAGAGGATGAGTTCGGCGGCGAGGCTTCCGAACCACACGCCGCGATGACGGCGACAGCCGCGCCAATTGCGCTCGCTCTTAGCCAAATGCAGCTTCTACTCATATCAATTCCGTCCACCCGATAGTTGTCCTGGAGTGCGCGGTGCGTTCATGCTGGCGCACAACCGCAACTACTCCGTCGCCGTGGAGCGCTCGGGAGTCGCCTCCGCACCAGGTACGGCGGGATGAGCGGATCGCCGGGCCCGGTCTATCGAGAAGATGCCCAGCGCGACGGCGATTACCGCAAACCCCAGAGCGGTCCAGGCAATCACTGAGGTCATACCGCTCCCGCCGCTTGTTGCAGTGTTCGAACTCGCGCCGATAGTCACTGTCGGCACCGGGAACTCCGGGTCACTGCCTTCGGGCGCCGGTTCAGTCCAAGCGTCCGTTTTGCCATCGGCGAAAGTCTGATAGGTCGGCAAAGAGAGCGACTGTACGTCTGGGAGAGGGTTGGCCTCGAGGACGAAATCGTCGAATTGGCCTGGCATGATCCCCGGACCGGTCGCGGTCCACGTCACCGAACTGACCACCTCATCGACTCTCGTGCCGTCGTCTCTGTAGATCGGCGGATCCGTCTTCTTCTTCTTGATATCGATGTTCCAGCCCGCTACTGGTTGCGGCCTCACAGTCCGGATCTGAACGTCGTCAGGTATCCGAACTTCCACTTTGACGGTGGGGGGGTTATCTGACTCCGCGGGCACTCGCAGCGTAATGAGACCCGTCTCCCCCGGTCCCCCTCCGTCAAAGTAGGCATTCACGTGGGCCGCCGCTGAAGGGATTGCAAGCAGTGCCGCCGCGCCGCTGAGTAGGAAAATTCCGACGATACGCACAAGAGTCTTCAACACAGACCACCTCCGTTTGTGAATAGCAGTCATCGAATCGACATCGAATGTGCCTGCCTCAGTTCGGAATTGTCCCTGCGCAACGTACGGTCGCTTACGTCCACACCATCTCTCCCGTATGTGATGGCAGTTCGTGGCGGAGGCTCTTCCTCACCGAGGGCACAGTCTACGGGGTAAGACCGTAGATGGGTGTCGATGAGATGCGGCGGGTCGCGATCGAGCGCCGCATGGATCGCGCACTCAAAGCGGTCGCCGTCTCCCGGCCCTAGTCGACATAGCTGTGTCGCGCGTGCGTGTCACAACCGCTTGACCCCGACGACAGCTACATTGTGTCGAAGGATCAGTCGAGTGACGCGGTGGACGTCGGACCGTGTCGATGCGGAGTACGACATGCAGCAGCGAGCTTTCGGTGACCTGGAGGCCGTCATCATGGACCTCGTTTGGGACTACGACGATCCCGTGACGGTGCGTCAGATCTTTGACGAACTCTCCGCCGACCGCCAGATCGCCTACACCACCGTGATGTCGACGATGGACAACCTCTATCGCAAGGAGTGGCTGAGCCGTGAACGCAGCGGCAAGGCGTACATGTATCGCCCTGTGATGAGTCGCGAAGAGCGTTCCGCTCGACTGATGCGCGCTGCATTCGAGACGGGCGGCGACACCAATGCCGTGTTGGCCTTCTTCGTCGAGCAAATGAGCGCTGAAGAATCCGCGCAATTGCGTTCAGCGTTGCGTCGTGGTGGTAACCGGCGGCGCCGATGACCACCGGCTTATGGCTACTGCTCTACGGCGCCGCGCTGGCCTGGCTTTCTCCGACACTTCTGCGACGGCTCACCAAGTCCGGCGTCAGCCCTCAGATGGGAGTGGCGGCGTGGTTGACGGCGATCGCAGCGACGCTCATCGCATGGGTCATCGCCGTAGTGCTCATCGGTCTGGCAGCTATCGACGGGGTGTTGGGCACGTCGGCGGTCACCTTGTGCCTCGAGTTGTTCGGTCTTTCCGAGCATGGGGGGCTCCCCGGCCTGAGTGGATCGATCGCGTTGACGATCGTAGGCATCAGTGCGTTGATCGTTTTCCTGTTGAGAACGAGTCGGTCGGTCACACAGCTGAGGTCGCGAAGCCGCGACCACGCGAACGAAGTGCTGCTGGTGGGCCGGCGGACCGCGCGCCCCGGCGTTGTGGTCGTCGATGCCCAGAGATCGGCGGCCTACTGCGTTTCCGGGCGCCCTCCCGCAATTGTGGTAACCAGTGCGGCTTGGTCATCTTTGGCCAGCTCCGAGCTTTCCGCTGTCTTGGCGCATGAGCAGGCACATATCGCTGGTCGGCACCACCAGCTACTGATGGTGCTGCGTGCGATGGCGGCGGCCCTCCCACGACTGCCCTTGATGCAGCAGAGTGCTCTCACGGTTGCTGAATTGCTGGAGATGTGTGCCGACGATGCCGCTGCTCGGCGACACGGCGCCGACCCGATTCTGGGCGGGTTACTTGCCATGGCTGAACCGCACCACACAATCCCGGCCGAAGGACTGGCAGCGGCGAACACCGCGGTAGCAGCGCGAGCGATGCGGCTTGCTCAGCCTGCGCGCGGGCGTGCCAAGTGGAGCCAGAGACTGATACTCGCGCTGAGCATGTCGCTGATGCTCAGCGCGCCTGCCCTCATCGAACTGCTGTGTCATCACTGAGTAGCGGCGGGAATGTTGGCCAGACATCTGCTGCGCGCTTCGGAGCGCCCTCACCTGTGATTCCCATCACAGGCCGACAGTCGCCAGGATCAAGGCGCGGCGGTGTCTGAAGCAACAGCATGGGTACTGGGCGTCGGTTCAGTAAGCAATCGAAAATCTACGGAGTAGAACCGTAGATAACCAGCATGTATGCCGAAGCTCCCACGTGAGAATTTCGTCAAACGCATTACTAGTCAATGACACTCGGATACTCACTGAACCGGCCGTGATGCGCGGCAAATCACCAACACGCGCGCATTGCGGCCCGATCACAAGACGGCGTCGAACTGGCGGGTCCGCAAATCGGGCTCAATCCGCTGCTACAGTCGGCTGCATTGTGAGGTACAACGACGCCCGACAGAATGCGCGATGGCACGCCGTCGTCGCAGTCTCGGTCGCGTTCGTCGTGCTGATCTCGGCCACCGGATGGAAGCTCACCGAGCACGAGCATCCGGCACATCATGGCCCCCACGTCCTGACCTCCAGTATCTTCACCGACTCTGCCACCGTGATCGAGCATCCGCACGTGCAGGACGGTTCCGTCCCCATCACACCTGACACCTTCGCCGAAGCCCCCCTGCCACGTACAGCTACGTTGCTGGTCGCAATCGGCCTCGTCGCCGTTATCGGCGCGGCATTCTCCTGGTGGGCGACGGGTGCACCTGCTGTTATTCGAGGCCCTCCAAGACGGGGTGGTTCCGTCGCCGGGCAGCAGCTGCTGCTTCGACTCTGCATCGCGCGCCGCTGATTCGGTAGCGCCAGATTCGCGCCCCTTGGCGCGGGTCGGTGAACGCTACCCATGTCAGCCGCCGCGGCAAAGAACGTCGTGGCATCACCGAAAGTGACCCACGTTCATGAGCCCTGCTCTGTCCGTTCACTCGCCACACCACTACGCCGTCCATCATCAACACCTGCGTCGCTTCGACAAGCCCGGCACGATGATCGGAAATACACCTGTCTTGAGGATTGCGGCGCCGTTCACTGACGACAATCGCGGGTTTTGGGCCAAACTCGAAGGGTTCAACCCCGGTGGGATGAAGGACCGTCCCGCCCTACACATGGTCGAACGAGGCCGCGCCCGCGGCGACTTACGGTCCGGCAGCCGCATCGTCGAATCAACAAGCGGCACATTGGGACTGGGGCTGGCCCTGGCCGGCACCGTGTATGGCCACCCAGTGACTCTGGTCACCGATCCCGGGCTCGAGCCGATCATCTCGCGGATGCTGACCGCCTACGGCGCCGACGTCGACGTCGTCACCGAACCGCATCCTGAAGGTGGGTGGCAGCAGGCGCGACGTAATCGAGTGATGGAGATCCTCGAATCAGACCCCGGCGCGTGGTATCCGGACCAATACAACAATCCCGACAATGTCGACGCCTACCGGGGTCTGGCCGAAGAGCTGTCAGCGCAACTGGGCACCATCGACACCCTCGTCTGCTCTGTCGGCACCGGAGGACATTCGGCCGGGATAGCACGGGTGCTCCGCGAAACCAATCCCGAACTGCAGCTCATCGGCGTTGACACCATCGGCTCAACCATCTTCGGTCAGCCGGCACGGCCCCGATTGATGCGAGGGTTGGGGTCAAGTATCTACCCTCGCAATGTGGACTACGCCGCCTTCGATGAAGTTCACTGGGTCGCTCCCGAGCAGGCCGTATGGGCATGCCGCACGCTGGCCGCTACCCACTACGCCACAGGCGGCTGGAGTGTTGGCGCGGTCGCTCTGGTCGCCGGTTGGGTCGCTAGGACCAATCCGTCCAGCGCAACCATTGCGGCGGTCTTTCCCGATGGGCCGCAACGCTACTTCGACACCATCTACAACGATGATTACTGCAGCGCCAACGGACTGCTTGCCAGCAGCCCGCCGCGAAGTCCAGAACTCATCACCGATCCACGCAATCACGTCGTCACGTCCTGGACACATACGTCATCAATCACAGATCCGACGGTGGTGTCGCGATGAGCTTCATCGCGCAGTTTCGCAGCTTCGGCTGGCCAAGCCGGTTGTTGATGGTCAATCAGTTCGGCATCAACCTCGGTTTCTACATGCTGATGCCCTATCTCGCCGGCTACCTCGCCGGTCCGCTGGGGCTTGCCGCGTGGGCGATCGGACTGGTCCTTGGCGTGCGGAACTTCTCGCAGCAGGGCATGTTCATCGTCGGCGGCACGCTCGCTGACCGTCTCGGTTTCAAGCCGCTGATCGTCGCCGGGTGCTTACTCCGCACCGCCGGATTCGCCCTGCTAGTGGTCGCCGATTCGCTACCTGCCGTGCTGATCGCCTCTGCGGCAACAGGTTTCGCGGGTGCTCTGTTCAATCCAGCTGTTCGCGCCTACCTCGCCGCCGATTCAGGACCACGCCGCGTCGAAGCGTTCGCGACATTCAACATCTTCTATCAAGCGGGAATACTGGCCGGGCCGTTGGTGGGGCTTGCGCTGTTGGCCCTCGACTTTCGCATCGTCGCAGCATCGGCTGCGGCCGTCTTCGCGATTCTGACCGTGGCCCAACTGTTCGCACTACCGCAGCATCGTGGGACGCCGCAGACCGAGAAGAGCACCGTTCTGCAGGACTGGCGGACCGTCCTCGCCAACCGATCCTTCCTGCTTTTCGCCACCGCGATGATCGGCTCCTACATTCTGTCCTTCCAGGTGTACCTGGCGCTGCCGTTACACGCCAAAATCCTCGTACCCGCGCATGAATCCCTTGTCGTGGCAATGGTCTTCGTCGTGTCGGGGCTTGTGGCCGTTGCCGGACAGCTGCGCATCACCCGATGGTTCACCAGGCGTTGGGGGTCCGGGCACTCGCTGGTGATCGGCATGCTGATCCTCGCCGCAGCATTCACGCCGATGATCTTCATTCCCAACGGAGCACGGTTCGGCGAGCTCGCCGCAGTCATAGCCCTGGTCGTTGCGGCAGCAGTACTTGCTGTCGGCTCCGCGGCAGTGTTTCCCTTCGAGATGGATGTCGTCGTCTCACTGGCCGGTAACCGATTGGTCGGTACGCACTACGGCTTCTACAACACGATCGTGGGCATCGGCATTCTGGCAGGCAATCTGGCCACCGGCGCGCTGATGCAAGCCGCGCGCACCGCTGGCCATGAAGAACTCATCTGGCTCGCGTTGACGGCGGTCGGGTTGGCGGCTGCCGCGGCGCTCTACCGGCTCGACCGCGCAGGACGAATGGTCCCCGAATTGCCAAGCACCCCAGGGTATATCGCTCAAACACGAAAAACATAGGCGTCGAGTTGGCCGCGATAACAGTTGAGGGCGCGGAGCTGAATGCTGAAGGTCCACAGGAGAGTGAGTACATGCGGCGAGCCCGTCCCGGCTGAAAATACCCTGAAAGCCCGGCTATTTCGGCTTACCGTTTCCCGCCATTTCCGTTGGCGTTCCCGTTGTTTCCGTTTCCGTTCCCGTTGTTTCCGTTGCCGGTCTTCCGATCGCCAGCACCCCTGGCGCCATTGATGATGCCGTTTTCGTCGCCGCGGCTGACACTGCCGGAACCATTCCCGCTGGCGCTGCCGCCTGAGCCGCGACCGCTGAAGCTGCCCGTGCGGCGTAGTTCGGGTGGCCTCGCTACCTCCACCACGCGTGTTGGCGAGGGCTGTTCCGCCTCCACAAGCACCACGACGGGCACAGGAGAGGGAGGAACGGTCGGCGCTGTCGACAGGGGAACTTCTGTCACCCCAATAGGGGAAGGCACTGGGGTGCTGACGCTGAAGGTTTCGGGCGCGGTCGTGGGTGTCGTCGACAACGGATTCGACGTTAAGGCAAGCACCGCCAGTGCCATCGCTCCTAGTAGGACACCGGACCCGGCAACTTTGAGCACCCGCTCCGGTGAGCGTTTGACCGAGGCAGCCGGCACCGCATTCACCACTGCCGAGCTCTTGCGTCGAACTCCGAATACCCTCGGCGATCGCCCATGAGCAATTGCCGGAACGGGACTGACGAGGGCCGTCGTATCTCCGTCCAACGCCGTCCGCATAGCATCGGCGCTACCGAATCGCCGGAGCGGATCTGGTGACATCGCACGCTCGATCACGTCGGCAAGCACTGGATCGATGTCTGGACGCAAATCCTTCAGTGGGAGTGGACGGCCCTCGATGATCGCATGGGCCAGCGGCATTATGTCCTCTTGCGAGAACGGCTTTTGACCCGTCAGCGCCTCATACCCAACGACACCGACGGCGTAGAGATCGTCATCAACGGATGCAGGCTTGCCGCTAACCCTGTCTGGGCTCATGTAGGCCAGCGTGCCGACGATATGACCAGTCGTCGTATGGACAGATGTGGCGGTCTTCACAATTCCGAAATCGGCAACTTTGACGGTGCCCGATGGCGCGACCAGCAAATTGCCGGGCTTGATGTCACGATGCAGCATTCCCGCATCGTGCGCGACGGCAAGAGCCGCGAGCACGTCGCGCAGCGCCGCAAAAGTCTGCGCCTCAGAAAGCGGTCCGAGCGCTATCTGGTCGCCGAGGGTGTCGCCCGGCAGTCGCTCCATCACGATGAACGGAGTCTCGTTGTCGTTGCCAATGTCATACACCCGGACAATGTTTGGGTGGTTGAGACCGGCCGCCGCGCGCGCCTCGATTTCGAACCGTTGCCGGACGTCGGCTTGCGAGCTCAGACCCCGGCGAAGGAGCTTGATAGCCACGGGGCGGCTCAAGCGAGTGTCCCAGCCGTCACACACTTCGGCGGTAGCACCGAACCCCAGCACGTCGCGAAGTTCGTAGCGTCCGCCAAGCAGCCCGACGCCGTTCATGACCGTTAGGTATCCGTAATGTCCGCAGTACAAACCCTCATCAAACAATTAATTGACGGTGCCGCTAACTGGCCTCCGGGATGCAGGACCGGCCTGTGATGGCGCTTCGGCTCCCAGCATCATGTCCTCCGAAAATGAAAAAACTCGCCCGGCTCCGCCGGCGAGTTTCTTTTCATTGTCGGGCTGACAGGATTTGAACCTGCGACCACTTGACCCCCAGTCAAGTGCGCTACCAAGCTGCGCCACAGCCCGCGGTGCTGCCGGGATCGCCGGCAGCAGATCGAAAGCCTACCGCAGCGCGCCGTCACAATTGCAATCGCTCGGGCCGGGTACTCGCCACCTGTGACCGCGCACGATGACACGCCGCTCTGGCTCTTCGCCGACCAGTTGGGGCCCGCGGTCTACGGCGGAGAGCACGCCCACCGCAAGATTCTGCTCGTCGAGGCCACCTCCGCGCTGCGCCGTCGCCGCTACCACCGGCAGAAGCTGCACCTCGTCCTGTCCGCGCTCCGCCATGCCGAGCGCGACCTCGGCGACCGGGCCACTCTGCTCAAAGCCGACACCTACACCGACGCTCTTGAGCGCTTCGGCCGCCCCGTCCTGGTCCACGAGCCGACTTCGCACGCCGCCGAGCGGTTCGTCCACCGCCTCAAGAAGCACGGTCTCGTGGCCGACATCCTGCCCACCCCTACCTTCGCGCTCCCCCGCGCCGACTTCGCCGAGTGGGCCGGCAACCGCACGAGATTCCGGCTGGAGGACTTCTACCGCGACCAGCGCCGCCGCTTCGACGTCCTCATGAACGGTGCCGATCCCATCGGCCGGCGCTGGAACTACGACGAGGACAACCGCGAATCTCCACCCAAAAAGCAAGCGACACTTGACGCTCCGAAGCCCTACCGCCCCCGCGAGGACGACATCGACGACCAGGTGCGCCGCGATCTCGACCGCATGGACATCGACACCGTCGGCGACGACGGCCCACGCCTGTTCGCCGTCACACCGTCAGAAGCCAAGCGAGCGCTGACCCGCTTCATCGACCACCGCCTCGAACTGTTCGGCCGCTACGAGGACGCCATGATGGGCCAGGACTGGGCCATGTCGCACTCACTGCTGTCCGTCCCGTTGAATCTCGGCGTCCTGCATCCTCTCGACGCCGTCCACGCTGCTGAGCAGGCTTATCGACAAAAGCAGGCTCCGCTGGCCGCCGTAGAAGGCTTCATCCGGCAGATCCTCGGCTGGCGCGAATACATGTGGCACCTCTATTGGCACTTCGGCCCGGCCTACCTCCGCAACAACAAACTCGAAGCGCGGGCCAAGCTGCCGGACTGGTGGATCGACCTGGACGCCGACGCCGTGACCGCCGAATGCCTGCGCCACGCCCTGATGGGTGTCCGCGACCGAGGCTGGACACACCACATTCAACGGCTCATGGTGCTGGGCAACCACGCGCTGCAGCGCGGGTACAACCCACGCGAGCTGACCGAGTGGTTCGCCACCGCCTACGTCGACGGCTTCCGGTGGGTCATGCCGACCAATGTCATCGGCATGAGCCAGCACGCCGACGGCGGCAAGCTCGCCACCAAGCCCTACGCGTCCGGCGGCGCCTACATCAACAAGATGAGCGACCACTGCGCAGACTGCGCGTACGACCCGAAGAAACGGCTCGGCGACGACGCGTGCCCGTTCACCGCGGGCTACTGGGCATTCGTGCACCGCCATCGAGACCTGCTCGCGAAGAACAACCGCACGCAGCGGGCGGTGTCATCGATGGAGCGACTCAAAGATCTCGACGCGGTACTCGAGCAGGAGAAGGCGCGGACGCACTTCTAGATCGTCAGCAGCCGCCACAACCCGATCAGACCAACGACGACGATGAACGCGCGCAGCGCATTGGGCGACAGTCGTCGTCCGTAGTGGGCGCCGAGGAACCCGCCGATGGTCGACCCGAGCGCGATCAGCCCGGCGGCCAGCCAGCTGATCCTGTCGAACGCGACGACCGTGTAAGCCACTGCCGCAACAATATTCACGACCAGCGAGAGCAGATTCTTGGCCGCGTTCATCCGCTGCATGTTCTCGGGAAGCAGCGCGCCCATCGCGGCGATCAACAAGATTCCCTGTGCGGCGGTGAAGTACCCGCCGTAGATGCCCACCGCGAAGGTCGCGATGACGAGCATCACCATCTTCCGCGGCGACACGTGTTCCGCCGACTCGCCGGCCGCCTCCGATCGCCGCCGCGCCCAGTCCTGGATGCGCGGCCCGACCACCACCAGCACCAGCGCGAGAATCAACAGCACCGGCACGATCTGCTGGAACACCTTCTCGGGCAGGTGCAGCAGCAGCCACGCACCCAGCCCTGCACCGAAGAACGACGCCGGTAGCTGCCACCGCAGCCGATGCCACTGCCCGCGCAGTTCGCGGCGGTAGCCCCACGTACCCGACGCGCTTCCGGCCACCAAGCCGACGGCGTTCGACATCGTCGACGTGACCGGTGGATAACCCAGCGCAACCAGGGTGGGGAAGGTGATGAGGGTGCCCGACCCGACGACTGCGTTGATGGCACCTGCCCCGACGCCGGCGAGGGCGATCAGGATCATGTCGAGAACGGGCACCGGAGCGAGCCTAGTTGAGCGAATCCGGCGCGCTAACCAACCGTGAGGGTGTGCCGGCGCGCCCGATTCGCAACTATCGAGAGCGTGAGCCGCGCTTCTCGCGCACCCGCACGTTGATACGGATCGGGCTGCCCTCGAATCCGAACGTCTCGCGTAACCGCCGCTCCAGGAACCGGCGGTATCCGGCCTCCAGGAATCCGGTGGTGAAAAGCACAAATGTCGGCGGCCGGGCCGTGGCCTGGGTGGCGAACAGGATCCGCGGCTGCTTACCCCCGCGCACCGGGGGCGGGGTCGCGGCGACGATCTCCTTGAAGAACGTGTTCAAGCGGCCGGTGGGCACACGGGCGTCCCACGATTCCAGTGCCGTCTCCAGGGCGGGCACCAGCTTCTGCACCGCGCGTCCGGTCATCGCCGAGATGTTGACCCGCGGCGCCCACTGCAGCTGCGCGAGCTCCCGGTCGATCTCCTTTTCCAAGAGGTAGCGGCGGTCCTCATCGACGAGGTCCCATTTGTTGAACGCCAGTACCAAAGCCCGGCCGGCCTCGATCACCATCGACAGCACGCGCTGGTCCTGCTCGGTGAGCGGCACCGACGCGTCGATCAACACGATCGCGACCTCGGCGGAATCGATCGCGCCGTGCGTACGCACCGACGCGTAGAACTCATGCCCGCTGGCCTGCCCCACCTTGCGACGCAATCCGGCGGTATCGACGAATCGCCAGAGCTTGCCGTCCATCTCGATCAGCGAGTCGACCGGGTCGACGGTCGTGCCCGCGACGTCATGCACCACCGAGCGCTCTTCTGCGGCAAGACGATTCAGCAGCGAGCTCTTGCCGACGTTCGGCTTACCCACCAGCGCGACGCGGCGTGGTCCTCCCCCGCCCGACGCGATCTCCGACACCGTCGGCAAATCCTCGATCAGTTTGTCGAGCAGGTCGGCCACTCCGCGGCCGTGCATCGCGCTGATCGGGTGCGGCTCACCTAGCCCCAGCGACCATAGGGCGGCGGCGTCGGATTCGCCGCGCTCACTGTCAACCTTGTTGGCTGCCAGGAAGACTGGTTTGCCGGATCGCTGCAGCAGTTTCGCCGCGGCCTCGTCGGCCGCCGTCGCGCCCACCACGGCATCGACCACGAGGATGATCGCGTCGGCGGTGCGCATCGCGACCGACGCCTGCTCGGCAACCAGCTGTTGCAGTCCCTTGGCGTCGGGTTCCCATCCTCCGGTGTCCTGTACGACGAAGCGGCGTCCCAGCCAGTTCGCGTCGTAGGAGACCCGGTCCCGAGTGACACCGGGAACGTCCTGCACCACCGCCTCGCGACGGCCCAGAATCCGGTTGACCAGTGTCGACTTGCCGACGTTGGGCCGCCCGACCACGGCCACCACCGGTGGCGGCGCCGCCGCCTCCTCGATAGCCTCGGCGACGTCCTCGGCCCCGAGCTCCCAGTCACTCTCGTCAGCCCAAGTGCCGTCTGTCATTTCGACGCACCGGCGCGCTGCTCGGCCAACTCGGTCAGATGCGCGACCACCTCGGGCTCGGTCATGTCACTGGTGTCGACCACCACCGCGTCGTCGGCGGCACGCAGCGGGGACACCGCGCGGGTCGAATCCAGATGATCCCGGCGCTTCACGTCAGCGAGCACGCTTTTGTAGTCGTCCTCACGTCCGGCCGCGACGTTCTGGTCGTAGCGACGCCGCGCCCGCTTCTCGGCCGACGCCGTGAGAAAAATCTTGAGGTCGGCATCGGGCAGCACGACCGTCCCGATGTCGCGGCCCTCGACAACAACGCTGCCCGGCCCTTCGGCGAGCTCGCGCTGAAGCCCGACCAGGCGCGCGCGCACCGCAGGCACCGCCGATACCGCGGACACCGACTTCGTCACCTGATCACCACGGATCTCCCGCGAAACATCCTCTGCGTCAAGGTAAGCCTTGTCCTCGTCGGGGTCGTAGCCCACCGACAACGGGACATCCGCAGCGACCACCTCGATCGCAGGCGTATCGGCCAAGTCGACACCGGCTCGCAGGACGGCCAGGGTGACGATGCGGTACATCGCTCCGGTATCCAGGTAGCGGGCATGTAGGGATCGCGCTAAACCCCTTGACACCGAGGACTTTCCGGTTCCGGCGGGACCGTCGACCGCGATGATCAACCCGCTCACATCCCCACCGCCTTGTACAACGTGCCGAGCTCCTTCTGTGTCAACACCCGGATGGTGCCCGGCCGCTGATCCCCCAATGACACCGCCCCGATTTCGGTGCGCACCAACTCTTTCACCGGGAAACCGACGGCCGCAAGCAGCCGACGCACGATTCGTTTGCGGCCTTCGTGCAACGTGACCCGCACCAACGTCTTGCCCGGCACCGTGTCCACGACGGCGAAATCATCGACGCGCGCGGGGCCGTCGTCCAGTTCGATCCCGTCACGCAGCTTGCGGCCCAGGCCGCGCGGCACAGTGCCCATCACCGTCGCCAGGTACGTCTTGGGTACTTCGTAGGACGGATGCATCAGGCGGTGCGCGAGCTCGCCGTCGTTGGTCAACAGCAGCAGTCCCTCGGTGTCGGCGTCCAGCCGGCCGACGTGAAACAGCTTCTTGTTACCGCGAACCCGGTGCTCGACCAGATCGCCCACGCACGGGCGCCCCCGGTCGTCGGACATCGTCGAGTGCATGCCCTTGGGCTTGTTGATCGCCAGGTGCACCAACGTGTCGTCGACGGTGATCCGGGCGCCGTCGACCCGGATGACCGAGACGTCGGGGTCCACGCGAGTGCCCAGTTCGGTCACGATCCGATCGTCGACCTCGACGCGCCCGTCGAGGATCATCTTCTCGGCGACCCGGCGCGATGCAATTCCGGCCTGCGACAACACCTTCTGTAAGCGCACGCCCTCGGATTCAGCCATCCGCGTCTTTGTCCAGATCGAAGTTCGTCGGCGCCTGCGCCGCCGGCGCACCGCTGAGCTTCATGAAACGCGGCTCCTCGTCGAGTGTTTCGCTCAAGTCGTCGATCACGTCGACGTCGGGCAGCAGCGGCGCGATGTCCGGAAGGTCGGCCAACGACGTCAAGCCGAGCCGCTCCAGGAACAGTTCGGTGGTCGCGAACGTCACCGCACCCGAGTCGGGGTCGACGCCCGCCTCCGTGACCAGTCCACGCGCAAGCAGCGTTCGGATGACCGCGTCGACGTTGACGCCGCGCACTGCGCTGACCCGCGCGCGTGTCACCGGCTGGCGGTAGGCCACCACGGCCAGCGTCTCGAGCGCGGCGCGCGTCAACTTGGATCGCGTACCGTCGAGCAGCAGCCGCTCCACGTACGGCGCGAACCGCGCGCGCGTGTACATCCGCCAGCCACCGCCCGCCTCGCGCAGATCGATCCCGCTGTCGCGGTCGCGCAGTTCGTCGGCCAACGCCTGCAGCTTGGCCCCGACCCGGAAGGCGGGCTGCTCGGTCGCGGCGGCGAGCTGCTCGATCGTCACCGGCGTGTCCACCACCAGCAGCAGCGCCTCCAGCACCGACCCGAGCTCCGAATCCTCCAACTCCGGCGCGTTGGCCACATCGATGCCGAGATCCAGCCGCTCATCGAGGTCCGTCTCGACCGGGGTGTCAGTGGAGACGTCGGTCGAAGTGTCATCCGTCATAGTGGTCTTCTTCCACCGCCAGGTGTTGATGGGTAGGCCGTTCGCCGGTCCACGAAATCTGGAGCGCACCAAGCGGTTCTGGTTGTTCGAATGCTACTGCCTTGGCCCGGTACAGCTCGAGCAGCGCCAGGAAGCGTCCGACGATCTCGATCGGTGCCGCACAGTCGGCCACCAGGTCGCCGAACGACGCCCACTGTCCGACGCCGCGGCCCTCCAGCAGCGCCATCAGGTTAGTGACCTGCTCGGGCACCGACACCGCCACCTGGTGCAGGTGTTCGAGCGCGACGGTCGGCACCGGACGCGGGGTGAGCGCCGCCGCCGCGACCTGGGCGAATGTCTCGGCGTCGACCCCGATCATGACCTCGGGCAACAGGTCCTGGAAGCCCTCTTCCAGCGCCACCGCCCGCGGATAGCTGCGCAGTGCCGCGGACTCGAGTTCGGCGAACATCTCCGCGACGTGTTTGAACGCCCGGTACTGGAGCAACCGGGCGAACAGCAGGTCACGGACCTCGAGCAGGGCCAGATCGTCCTCGTCGTGCACCTCCCCGGCCGGCAGCAGCCGGGCCGCCTTGAGGTCCAGCAGCGTGGCCGCGATCACCAGGAACGTCGTCGTCTCTTCGAGCTCGAGCTGGACGCCGATTTCCTTGGTGTACGCGATGAAGTCGTCGGTCACCTGATGCAGCGCCACCTCGGTGACGTCGAGGCGATGCGCGAAGATCAGCTGCAACAGCAGGTCGAACGGCCCTTCGAAATTGCTCAGCCGAACCTGGAAGCCCGCCTGCTGCGACCGGTCAGCATCTGATGTCGCAGTGTCGTCGGTTCCGGCCTCGGTCACCGCTTCGATCACGCGCCGAACCGGTCGATGACCTCGCGCGCCAATGACCGATATGCCTCAGCACCAACGGATTTCGGCGCCCACGAGGTGATGGGTTCACCGGCGACGCTGGTTTCGGGGAAGCGCACCGTACGGGTGATGACGGTGTCGAACACCAGGTCGCCGAATCTTTCCAGAACTCGGGCCATGACTTCGCGCGAGTTCACCGTGCGCGGGTCGTATCGGGTGATCAGAATGCCGCCGATGGACAGCTTCGGGTTCAGCCGGTCGTGCACCTTGTCGACGGTATCGGTCAGCAGCGCCAGTCCGCGCAGTGAGAAGAACTCGCACTCCGTCGGGATGATCACCACGTCACTGCACGCCAGCCCGTTGACGGTGAGCAGACCCAGCGACGGCTGGCAGTCGATTAGCACGTAGTCGTAACGGTCCAGCACCGGGTAGAGCGCGCGGGCCAGGGACTGTTCGCGGCCCACCTCGTTGACCAGTTGGATCTCGGCCGCCGATAGGTCGATATTGCTCGGCACGAGGTCGAGATTCTTGACGCGGGTATTGATCAGCACGTCGTCGATCGACACCCGCGGTTCTATCAGCAGGTTGTGGACGGTGTGCTCGAGTTCGTAGTGCGGCACGCCCAGGCCCGCCGACAGCGCACCCTGCGGATCCAGGTCGACCAGGAGCACGCGACGCCCGTACTCGGCGAGGCTGGCGCCGAGGTTGATGGTCGACGTGGTCTTGCCCACCCCGCCCTTCTGATTGCACATCGCGATGACCTTGGCCGGACCGTGCGAGGTCCTCGGCTCAGGCTGGGGGATGGCTCGCGGTGGACGGCCGGTCAAGCCGACGCCGGCGACTTCGTCGTCGTCAGCCACGCCGACCGTCGCTGGTCAGGCAAGACGTAGGCATGGCGGACATCCGGGCAAGTTTAACGGGAGGTGACTGCCTGGTCTGCCAGACCCGCAGGCAACTTTTCCCCCGAGATCCCGCCTAGGCTGGTCCGCGTGAGCCTCAAGCGCCGCATCCCCTTCCTGCGTTGGTCGTTCCTGCGGCTGGCGGTCGGGTCCCGCAACATCACCAAGACCGGTCAGATCGGCGACGGACGAGAACAAGCCGCCGCCGACTACGTGGTGGCCAATGCCCGGCGCGGCGACATCGACGACGTGATCGCCAAGGTCGACGAGTTCGCCTACGAGAAGTCGTTTCTGATCAACATCGGGGACGAGAAGGGCGAGCTGCTCGACGCCGCGGTGCGCCGCGCCGACGCCAAGTTGGCTCTCGAGCTGGGCACCTATTGCGGCTACGGCTCGCTGCGGATCGCCCGCGCCGCGCCGGAGGCGAAGGTGTTCTCTGTCGAGCTTGCCGCCGCCAACGCCGAGGTGGCACAACGCATCTGGGAGCACGCCGGAATCGCCGACCGGGTGACGTGCGTGGTCGGCACGATCGGTGACGGCGGAAAGACACTCGACGCGCTTGCCGGCGAGCACGGCTTCGCCGCAGGATCGCTGGATCTGCTGTTCGTCGACCACGACAAGGCCGCCTACCTGCCCGACCTGCAGGCCATCCTGGACCGCGGCTGGCTGCACAAGGGGTCCATCGTGGTCGCCGACAATATGCTGATCCCGGGCTCCCCCAAGTACCGCGAGTACATGCGCGAGCAGCAGTGCAAGTTATTCGCCACGGTGGAGCACAAGACGCACGGCGAATATCAGACGCTCGCCCCCGACCTCGTGCTCGAGTCGGAGTACCTGGGCAGCTGAGGTCAGCATCACCTCGCTTTATTGCGCCCGAGGGTGCGCCCCCGCCCACACCTCGCGCAGCGCCGTCACCGTGACCATCGTGTAGATCTGCGTCGTGGTAACCGATGCGTGGCCGAGCAGCTCCTGGACGACGCGGACGTCGGCCCCGCCGTCGAGCAGGTGCGTGGCGAACGAGTGCCGCAGCACGTGCGGCGACACCGCCGACGTGATGCCCGCCCGTTCGGCGGCGTCCTGAAGCACCTGCCATGCACTCTGACGTGAGAGCCGTCCGCCCCTAGCGTTGAGGAAGATCGCGGGGGTTCCGCGTCCGCGGCGGGCCAGCTCGGGCCGTCCGCGCACGAAGTAGGCGTCCAACGCCGTGACCGCGGGCCGGCCGACGGGCACCAGACGTTGCTTTCCGCCCTTGCCGCGAAGCAGCACCGACCGTGCCCGCGTGTCGATGTCGTCCAGGTCAAGGCCGACGGCCTCCGAGATGCGCGCCCCGGTCGAGTAGAGCAGTTCCAGCAGTGCCCGGTTGCGCAGCGTGAGCGGGCCGTCAGCCTCACTGTCACCGCCGGCGCCGTCCAGCAGCGCGAGCACCTCGTCGATCGTCAGGCTCTTGGGCAGCCGTCGGCTCGGCGTCGGTGGTTTGACGGCCGACGCGACGTTCAGCGTGGTGAGCCCTTCGGCCTCGGCGAAGCGGTGCAGCCCGCGGACCGCGATCAGCGCTCGGGCGGCCGAAACCGCGGACAGCGGAACCGCTCCAGCGTCGGGATCGCCACGGCGCAACGCGACCAAGAAGTCGCTGACGTCAGACTCGGTCACCTTCGCCAGGTCGTCGATGCCGCGCAGGGTCAGGTGTTCGGAGTAGCGCCGCAGATCTCGGCGGTAGGAGCTCAGGGTGTTGGCGGCGACGCCGCGCTCGATGGTCAGGTGGTCGAGGTAGCCCTGGAGCTGGTCATCGAGGGCCGGGCGAAAGGTCGTCATTGCGCGGCCTTGCGTTCCGCCAGCCTGTGCGGCCGGTCTATCCACGGCGCGTCGACGGGGCGCAGCTCCCCCGTGTTCGGCATCGCGTTTGCGGCCAGGATGCCCGCCACCGCAAGAGAATTGACGATCTCGCCGGCGAACACCATCCGCACCGCCTCAACCAGGGGAAACCACTTCAGCTGCAGATCGGCTTCCTCGTCGTGCGCCTCGGGCCGTCCGACATTGGTCAGCCCGGTCGCGAGATAGACGCGCACACTCTCGTCGGTGAACCCCGGCGTCGACACGAGATCGGCAAGAACACGCCAATCCGACGCGGCGAGGCCCGCCTCCTCCTCAAGCTCCCGCGCCGCGGTCAGTTGGGGCGCCTCGCCACCGAGATCCAGCAGGCCCGCGGGCAGCTCCCACAGCCGACGGCCGATCGGGTGCCGATACTGGTAGACCATCGCGACGTTGTTCTCGTCGTCAAGCGCGACGATGCCGACCGCCCCGTAGTGCTCGACGACTTCACGCTTGGCGATGTTGCCGCCTGGCATGCGCACTTGATCGGCGCGTAATGCGAAAATACTGCCGACGTAAAGGATTTCGGAGTCAGCGGTCTCGAAATCGTGTTCAGCCACGGGCTTCCGTTTTTTGCAACTCGGTGTCGCGCAACTGCTGTCCGACCTCGTCGGCGTGCTCCGAGCCGTTCGCGTGCTCCGGAATCTCCATCCCGGGAAGTCGCTCCTCGGCCTTGTAGTCCAGCGCCGCGCCGACGAACGCGACGAACAGCGGATGCGGCCGCGTCGGCCTGCTCTTCAGCTCCGGGTGCGCCTGGGTGCCGACGATGAACGGATGCACGTCGGCGCCGTACTCGACGAACTCGACGAGGTGACCGTCCGGCGACGTCCCGCTGAACCGCAATCCGCTCTCGGCGATCCGGTCACGATACGAGTTGTTGACCTCGTATCGGTGCCGATGCCGTTCGGACACCTCGCGGGCGCCATAGGCCTGCGCCACAATTGAATTCGGCTCCAGTACCGCCGGATAAGCACCGAGGCGCATGGTGCCGCCGAGGTCGGCCTCGCCGGCAACGGCGTCGCGCTGGTCGGCCATCGTGGAGATGACGGGGTCGGGGGTCTTCGGATCGAACTCCGCCGAGTTGGCCTCGGTGATGCCCACTGAGCGCGCCGCCTCGATGACGATGCACTGCAAGCCGAGGCACAACCCGAAGACCGGCAGGCCCCGTTTGCGCGCGTACCGGATGGCGCCGATCTTGCCCTCGATGCCGCGGATACCGAAACCGCCCGGAATCAGGATGCCGTGGACGTCCCCGAGTGCAGCGGCCGCACCGCTGTCGGATTCACAGTCGTCGGAGGCGACCCACCGCATCTCCACCTTGGCATGGTGGGCGAAGCCGCCCGCGCGCAACGCCTCGGCGACCGAAAGGTAGGCGTCGGACAGGTCGATGTACTTGCCCACCAACGCGATTCGCACCGTCTCGCGCGGCTCGTGCACACGGTGCAGCAAGTCGTTCCACTGCGTCCAGTCGACGTCGCGGAACGGCAGGTTGAGTCGGCGCACCACATAGGCGTCCAGTTCCTCGCGGTGCAGCACCTTGGGAATGTCGTATATCGACGGGGCGTCCGGAGTGGAGATGACACCGTCGATGTCCACGTCGCACATCAGCGCGATCTTGTTCTTCAACGGTTCGGGCACGTCGCGGTCGCACCGCAGAATCAACGCGTCGGGGCTGATGCCGATGCTGCGCAGCGCGGCCACCGAGTGCTGCGTCGGCTTGGTCTTCAGCTCGCCGGACGGCGCCATGAACGGCACCAGCGAGCAGTGCAGAAAGAAGCAGTTCTCGCGGCCGACTTCGTGGCGCACCTGGCGCGCGGCCTCCAGAAACGGCAGCGATTCGATGTCGCCGACGGTGCCGCCGATCTCGGTGATCACCACGTCGGGACGGTGCCCGGCAGGATCCGGGTCGGCCATCGCCAGGATGCGCCGCTTGATCTCGTCGGTGATGTGGGGAATCACCTGCACGGTGTCACCGAGGTACTCGCCGCGGCGCTCCTTGGCGATCACCGATGAATAGACTTGCCCCGTCGTGACATTCGCCGACCCGTACAGATTGCGATCGAGGAACCGCTCGTAGTGGCCGACGTCGAGGTCGGTCTCGGCGCCGTCCTCGGTCACGAAGACCTCTCCGTGCTGGAACGGGTTCATGGTTCCGGGGTCGACGTTGAGGTAGGGGTCCAGCTTCTGCATCGTCACCTGCAGGCCGCGCGCCGTCAGCAACTGTCCGAGGCTGGATGCGGTCAGACCTTTTCCGAGGGAGGAAACCACACCCCCGGTGACGAACATGTGCTTCGTGGGGGCCTGCGGGTGCTTGCGTAGTGCTGGCAAGAGCAACCTCCGTGACAACGCGGCAGGGGCTCGCTGTGAATAGCTGGGGCCTGCCGACCCACGGAACCCAACCCTAACACCGACGCCGACAAGCCGTCGCTGACGCGCCGCCCGTCGTTATTGCGGGATGGTTACCGATGCGGCGCCCTGGCCGATGCCGTACTGACCGGGCTTGCCGCCGGCTATCAGGTCGCCGAGAGCCAGCACGGAGGTGATCCGGCCGGACTCCGAATCGATGTCGTCGACGGTGCTGACGGCGGTGCCCAGCGAGGCATCTGACCTCGCGACGGCCACCGCGGCGGTACCGGAGGCCGACCCGTCGCGTCCGGCCAGCACCGTGCCGGAGCCGTGCGGAGCCATCCCGGCGGCGAACCTGGCGACGGTGGAGCCCTGGTTCCCGGCGTCCTCGGGCAGCGCACCGCCCGTCACGATCAGTGCGGTGTCGGCCGGGCCGATGCGCTCGGTGCCGTAGGTGATGAAGCCGGTGTCGCGCAGCGTCGCCAGCACGGTGTCGCGCTGCATGTCGTCGACGACGGACACCTTCGGGTCCCTGTTGATCAGCAGGCTGATGCCCAGCAGATCACCGGCCTGCGAGCCCTGATCGACCGACGTGGTGCTCAGCTGTTTCCCCGCGGGCACGATCGGCGAGTTCACCACCGACAGCAGTTTCTCGGACGAATTCGCGTTGACGAATTCGGGTGTCAGGCCCACGGTCCCGGCGATGGTTCCGCCGGCCTCGGCCACCAGGCGCGCCAGCCCCTCGACGTCGTCCTGTGCCGCATCCGGGGTACGGAAAATCACCACTGACTTGCCCTTGAGCGAGTCACGTAAGATCCGTGGCGCCATTTGGGAATCAAATTCCCCTGCTGCGCTCAGCTTTTCGTTGATGGCGTTCTTGTCATCGGTGAGCGTGTTGATCTGGTCCTGGAGTTCGGCCTTGTCCGCACGCAGGCCCGACAGGACCGTATCGGAGAGCAAGCCGGATCCCAGCGCGACCCCGATGGCCAACGCAAGGAACACCGCCGCGAGTGAGATCGCATGTGAGCGCAGGGAAATCATGTCATCCCCTTTAAGTGACCCAGCCCTGAACCCAGAGCGCGAACCGGTTCCAGTAGTCGACGACCCAATCGACCAGTGCTGTATCCGCTCGCGACACCCACAGCGCGACGATCACCGCGACAAGCATGGCGAGCACGAGCAACGCGATGGCCCCACCGGAGACCCGGCTGCGATACAGCGTGGCGACGGCCCTGGCGTCGACCAGCTTCTCCCCCACCTTGAGGCGCGTGAGGAAGGTCGACGGGTTGCTCTGCTGGCGCGACCGGTCGAAGAACTCTTCGATGCTTGCGCTGTGGCCCGCGGTCACGATCAGCGAGGCGCCGTGGTGATCGCACAGCAGCAGAGCGAGGTCGGCGGCCGATCCGGCAGCCGGGAACGTCATTGCCCCGACACCGAGGTCCTGAATCCGCTCCAGACCCGCGGCGTGCCCGTCGGCGTCGGCGGGCAGCACGACCTGCGCGCCGCAACGCAGCGCGTCGGCGCTGATCCGGTCCGGGTCACCGACGATGAGCTGCGGACGGTAGCCGGCCTTGCGCAGCACGTCGGCTCCGGTGCCGACGCCCACCAGCACCGGTTGGTACTCCTTGATGAATGGCTTGAGGGCCTTCAGGTCGGCAGCCGAACTCGGCTCCTCGGCCACGATGACGACGTGGCGGCGGTTCATGTCGACGTCGATGTCGGGGATGCCGATGCCGTCGATCAGCAGCGGGCTCTCGCTGCGGA
Organism: Mycobacterium sp. 29Ha; assembly: GCF_032883055.1. Classification (NCBI taxonomy): domain Bacteria; kingdom Bacillati; phylum Actinomycetota; class Actinomycetes; order Mycobacteriales; family Mycobacteriaceae; genus Mycobacterium; species Mycobacterium sp. 29Ha. Next base: position 7,188 of record NZ_JAMQTI010000009.1, on the reverse strand, counting down.
TGAACTCGATGGTGTTGCCCGCGAAGGCCTCCAGGTGTGCCACCAGTCCGCTCTTGGCCTCGTGCATCAGTTCATGGATTTCGTGGTCGGAGCGCTCGGCGCCGAGGATCAGGCGACGGTCACCGGAGTAGACGCCGCCCTCGTGCAGGCGCACCCGCGCGCCGTCCTTGACCTTCTTGAAGACCTCGTCGCCGGTGTCGTCGATCAGGGTGACACCGTTGGCGACCAGCACCTCGGGACCGAGATTGGGGTACCGGCCGGAGATCGACGGTGACGCGTTGACGACCGCGGTGACGCCGGCCTCGACGAGAGCGTCCGCGGTGATCCGGTCCAGATCGAGGGCGTCGAGGACGACGATGTCCCCGGGGTTGATGCGTCTCAACAGTCGATCGATGTCGCGGTCGACGCGGGCTGTGCCGGTGATGCCCGGGCGAGAGCTGGCATTGCGGGATAGCAGCGCTGACATCTTCATGCGGCGATTCTGTCGATAGCCGCCGCGTCTCTGTCGGAGGCGCGCCGTAACATGCGCCTCAGAAGTTCACTTCAGTCACAACTGCAACACAATTAGGCATAGGGCTGAAACACCTCGACAAGGTTGCCCGCCGGGTCCGGCACGAGCGCCTGCCGTCCGCCTCTGCCGTCGATCACATCGATCCTCAAGTCCGCGCCGACCTTTCGCATATCCGCGACCGCCGCATCGAGATCGTCGACTTGAAGCTGAAATCGGTTCCAGCCACCCGGTTCTGGTCGACTGCCGTCGGCGAGCGTCTGGCCGGCGCCCGCGCCGGGCGAGTTGAGGAGAAGCCGCAACTCTCCGCGGTTGAGCATCGCAAACCCCGGTGCCGGCCGCATCGCGACCTCGAACTGGAATACGGATGTGTAGAAGTCCACCGCAGCATCGACGTCGTCGACGATGTAGCGAACGCTGATCTTGTTCATCTGTGCACCTCCTAGCGTTTATGATACACATATGTCCCAAAAGTCGCAGCCCGATCCCCGCGTTGGCCACTCGCGGCGGGTGATATGCCGCGCTGCCCTCGAAGAGTTCGCAGAGACGGGATACGCGGGCTTCCGGATGGAGTCGGTGGCTGCGCGAGCAGGCGTCGGACGCAGCACGCTGTACCGGCACTGGCCCGACAAGGCCGCGTTGATCGCCGATGCGCTGGAGACCCTCAACGTGCAACCGAATCCCGACCGCGAACTCGTCGCCGGCACGGCCCGGCAACGCGTCGAGTTGCTGCTGAGCCATCTGGTCCGCGCACTCAACGACTCGCCGGTGGCAGCGTGTATCCCGGCACTGATTCAAGCGACGGAAAACGAACCGGCCATTCGCGAGTTCTTTCACCGCTATTCGGCTCAGCGGCGCCATCGCCTGACCGACGCCATCGCCGCCGGCGTAACCGATGGGCAGTTTCCGGCACGCGTCGATGCGGAGGCCGCCTCCGCGGCGCTGTCCGGCGCGGTGTTCTACCGACGACTGATGACGGATGACGTCGCCGATGCCGAGTTCATCGGCGCATTGATCGACACCGTTCTCGGAGACTGACTCCTAGGCGCTATCGCCCCGGTCTTGCTGCGCCGCCTCCAGCAGTTCACGGGCATGCGCACGGCCGCTGTCGGATTCGCCAAGGCCCGCCAGCATCCGCGCGAGTTCAGCCACGCGGTCGTCGTCGTCCAACCGGTGCACGCCGCTGGCCGTGCCCTTTCCGCCGCTGGACACCATCAGGTGCACATCGGCGTAGGCGGCCACCTGGGGCAGGTGAGTGACGACGATGACCTGGTGCGTTCTGGCCAACCGGCACAGTCGACGACCGATCTGCACCGCCGCGCGCCCGCCCACTCCCGCGTCGACCTCGTCGAAGACCATCGTCGTGCCCTCGGTCGAAGCGGCCAGCACGACCTCGAGCGCGAGCATGACGCGCGACAACTCACCGCCGGACGCGCTCTTGTTCAGCGGAAGCACATCCATGCCGCGGTGCGCGGCGAAGCCGAACTCGACGGCGTCGACGCCGTGCTGGCCGGCGTGAGCCATCACACCCGGGGACACGGTCAGTGGTGCGGTGTCATCGACGCGTGCGGCCAGCGGCGCCACCGACACCGTGAACTCGGCGTCGGCCATCGCCAGCCCCGACAGTTCGGCGGTCACCGCCTTGGACAGCCCCTTGGCCGCTTTGGTCCGCGCCTTGGTGAGGTCGTTGGCGGCGACGACGACCTCATCGTGCAGCGCGCGGACCTGACGTTCCAGATCGGCGAGCGCTTCCTCGGACACGTCGAGCTGCGTCAGCCGGTCCCGCGATTGTTGCGCCCACTGCAGCACACCGTCGATGTCGGCAGCGTACTTGCGTGTCAGCGTGCGCAGCTCGCTCTGCCGCAGCAACTTCGCCTCGAGGGTACTAGCGTCACTGGGCAGCTCCGCCAGATAATCGCCGAGTTCGCTTGCCACGTCGCCGATCACCGCAAGGGCACCATCGAGTTGTGCGGCCAGCGCCCGCAGCGTCGTATCTTCAGTCGCCTCCAATGCCGACTTCGCCTGTCCCGCAGCGCCGAACGCGGACACACTTTCGGGCGACGGATCGTCGTCCCCGGTCAGCGCCGCCCGTGCGGTCTGCGCCGCTTCCCGTACCGCGTCCAGCTCCGACAGCCGCTGGATATCGGCGACGAGCCCATGGTCCTCACCGGGTTGCGGTGCAACGCTGTCAATCTCGTTCAGGGCGAACTTGAGCTGGTCGGCTTCTTGGGCGAGTTCGCGCGCCCGCTGCGTGCGGTCGACGAGGTCGCGGCGGGCGGCCAGCCACTCTTCGCGGAGCTTCTGGTAGCGCTTGAGCTGCTTCTCGATGTCGACGAAACGGTCCAGTGCCCCGCGTTGCTCGTCGGGACGCATCAGCCGCAGCTGGTCGTTCTGACCGTGCAAGGTGAGCAATTCGGTGGTGAAGGTTCCCAGCGATTTCGCGGGCACGCTGCGTCCGCCGAGGAAGGCCCGCGACGGGCCGTCACGAGCGACAGAGCGGGCAGCGATGACGCTGCCGTCGTCGTCACGCTCGGCCCCCGAGGAATCGAGGATCTCGTCAATCTGTGCCGTAACGTCTTCTCCCAGTTCACTTGTCGTGAACCGGCCCTCGACGACGGCGCGGGGCGCACCCGACCGCACCCGCGTGGCATCGGCGCGCGCACCGCCGAGCAGGTGCAGACTGGTGACCACCATGGTCTTGCCCGTGCCCGTCTCGCCGGTGAGCACGGTGAGACCGCGACCGAACTCGGCGGTCGCGGTGCTGATCGCGCCGAGCGACTCGATGCGTATCTCGGATAGCACTACTGCCCGCGCCACCCTGTGACAGGCAATCGGAACTTGCGCACCAGGCGGTCGGTGAAGGGCGCGCTGTCCAGCCGTACCCATTTCAGCGGCGTGCCACAGCGGGTCACTTCCAGGCGGCCACCCGCAGGTACCACCATCTCTCGACGGCCGTCGCAGAACACCAACGCGTCGTGGCCAGTCGCCTCGACCTCGATCGCGATGGACGCGTCGGGGCTGGTGACCATCGGTCGGGCGAACAACGCGTGAGCATTGTTGGGCACCACCAGAATTGCCTCCAGATCGGGCCACACGATCGGCCCGCCCGCGGAGAAGGCCCACGCCGTCGATCCGGTGGGCGTCGCGACGAGCACACCGTCACAGCCGAACGCCGACACGGGACGTCCGTCGACTTCGAGTACGGCGCCGAGCACGCCCAGGCGCGGCCCCTTCTCGAGGCTGGCTTCGTTGAGTGCCCAACCGCGGTCGATGATCTCGCCCTCGGCGCGCACGACGACGTCGAGCGTCATCCGCTCCTCGACGCGGTAGTCACGCTTGATGAGGTGGTCGAGCACGGAGTCGATGTTCTCGGCTTCAGCCTCGGCGAGAAAGCCGATGCGCCCCAGATTCACACCCAGAACCGGGATTTCGACGTTGCGAGCCAGTTCGGCCCCGCGCAGGAAACTGCCGTCGCCGCCGAGGACGAGAACCAGTTCGCAGCCTTCGGCGACCGCCTCTTCGGCGTCGACGACCTCGATGCCGGATCCGAGGGCCTGCGCGTCGTCGGGCGACAGGTGTTCCGGTGCGCGGTCCACGGCCTCTGCAGACAGCACTCTCAATCGAATCCCGTTGTCGCCGAGTACTTTGTGAACGCGGCGCGCGACGTCGGTGGCCTCGTCGCGACCGGTGTGCACGACCAGCAGGATGTTGCGTTCGGCACTCATTGCGGGCCCTGGGCCACGGCCTGAAGCACCGCCTGTTCGAGCGACTCCCCCTGCAGTGGATCGTCGGTCCGCTTTCGCAGTCGCAAGAAGTATTCGACGTTGCCGGACGGACCGGGCAGCGGGCTGGCGGTGACGGCGACGGTGTGCCACTGCAGTGCGGCGGCGCGGCCGGCGACGGTGAGCACCGCTTCGGCACGCAATTGGGGATCTGCGACGACGCCGCCGGCGCCCACGCGATCCTTGCCGACCTCGAATTGCGGCTTCACCATGGGAACGATATCGGCGTCGGCTTTGGCGCACGACGTCAGTGCCGGCAGCACTGTGGACAGCGAGATGAACGACAGGTCGGCGACCACCAGGTCGACTGGGCCACCGATGGCGTCGGCGGTGAGTTCGCGCACGTTGGTGCGCTCCATGACGATGACGCGTGGATCGTTGCGCAGCGACCAGGCCAGCTGTCCGTAGCCGACGTCGACGCCGACGACCTCGCGGGCGCCGCGATCGAGCAAGACTTCGGTAAACCCTCCGGTGGAGGCGCCGGCGTCCAGGCACCGGCGGCCGTCGACGGCGATCTCGAAGGTGTCCAGTGCGCCGATCAATTTGTGGGCGCCGCGCGATACCCAGGCGCGTTCGCCGGAGTCGTCGACCGTGAGGGCGGCGCTGATCGCGATGGCGGTGGCGGGCTTGGCGGCGGGCATGCCGTCGATGCTGACGCGCCCCGCGCCGATCAGCTCGGCTGCCTGCTGGCGGGAGCGGGCCAGGCCGCGTCGCACCAGCTCGGCGTCAACACGTGCCCGCCGTGCCACGAGGGGTCAGCCCTTCTCGACCGATTCGAGCGCTCGGACCAGTAGGTCGTGCGCCTCTTCGAGCCGCGCGGCGATGACGTCGATCTCGGAGTCGGCGATCTCGACACCCTCCTGCGCGGGGTCGGGCAGGTCTGCCAGCAACTCCGCGATCTGGGCGCGAATTTGGTCCGGTTCGGTACTCATGTCGATGTTCACGCTAGCTGATCGGCGGGGGTGAGCACGGACCATGGCTCCAGGGCCTGTCGCGCGGTGTCGTCCCCCGCCGAAATCGTGAAGGGACGGCCGTCGAGGTTCGCATCCCAGACGGCGCTGGCAGTCGCACGGACGACAGACAACGCGTCGCCGCGGTCCTGCCCGGTGGCATGGACAACCACGTCGGATGAGTCGATGTCGATGCGCCACGCCGGATGCGGTTCGACGCGCAGGATGTCGGCGCGGGCGTACAGCGAGCGCAGGTCGGCCGCCAGGTAGTCGGGCCGCTCCGAGGCCCCCGCCCGGATCATGTCCCCCGCCGTGCTGACACCGGTCAGGACCATCAGACTCGGCAGGTCGGCCGCCTTGGCCCCGGCGATGTCGGTATCGAGGCGATCCCCCACGACCAGGGGCGCGGAGAACGTACCGCGGGCCAACGCGTCGTTCATCAGCGTTGGCTGCGGCTTGCCCGCCACCTGGGGCTCCTGGTTGGTCGCCGCCCGCAGGGCCGCGACCATCGAGCCGTTGCCGGGCAGCAGACCTCGCTCCGACGGCAATGTCAGATCGACATTCGCCGCGACCCAGAGTGCACCGTTGCGAATCGCCAACGCCGCTTCGGCCAGGTCGGACCAGCCGGTCTGCGGGGAATGACCCTGGACGACGCCGACCGGCCGGTCGGAGAACTGCCGCACCGGTTCGAGCCCGGCCCGTCGCACCTCGTCGGACAGCGCATCGGTGCCGACGATGAGAACCGCTGAGCCGGGCGGCAATTGGGCCGCCAGCAGATTCGCCGCGCTCTGCGCACTGGTGACGACGTCGTCTGGTTTTGCGGCGAAGCCCAGTTCCTGTAGGTGTTGGGCCACCTCGGCCGGGCTGCGGGATGCATTGTTGGTGACGTAAAGCGTGCGCGAGCTGACGGTCGAGAGTGTTTCGACCGCGCCTTCGGTGGCTTCGTGCCCGCGGAAAACCGTGCCGTCAAGGTCAAGCAGCAGGCAGTCATGGTCCTGCACAAGGGCGCTCACGTCAGCTCAGCTCCGTGATCCGGTCCTCGGCGTCGGTCAGTCCCTCGATGTCCGCGGCCGCCGCGCTGATGAACCATTGCAGCGCTTCCTCGTTTCGACCGAGCGCCAGCAGCGTCTCGGCGTACACGTAGAAGAGCCGCGCGGCGGTCTGACCGGTTCGCGTCCGATCCAGCTGCGGCGCAGACAGGATGGCGATCGCCTGTTCATGTTGACCAAGGTCCGAACGGGCGCCGGCGGCGACGATGCGCATCTCATCGGCGTCGTCACCGGTGAGTTCCGCGGCTTCGGGGCTGCGGGCCAGTTCGATGGCCTTCTCTGGACGTCCGACACCGCGCTCACAGTCGGCGATGAGCGGGAGCAGGGCCGACTTGCTGCCCATACGGCGGGCCGCGCGCAGTTCAGCCAACGCCTGGGCCCAGTCACCACATTGGTAGGCGGCGATTCCGACGGCTTCGCGAACCGCGGCGATGCGACCGGAGCGGGCGCGTGCCGCGCGTGCGTGCGCCAGTGCGGTTTCGGGATCCTCGTCGAGCAGCAGGCCGGCGGCGATGAGATGTCGCGCGACCGTATCGGCGGTGCTCTTATCCAAAGTGGTTAGTTCGCCGCGGATTTCGGGTGCCAGCTGTTTGGCTTCGATGTCGGCGGGAATGGGCGGGCCGTCGTCTCGCGGCGTCTCGCGCGCCTGGAACCGCGGTTGGACGCGGCGGGCCCGGTTGGGACCCGATGAGCGCGGCGGCGAAGGCCGAGGGCCGCGCCCGCGGTAGTCGCCGTTTCCGTCGTGAGCCACGTATGCCTTTCTACCCGATCACGCGACTATTGAGAATTCGAAATCAATTGTCGCAAATAGAATCACCCCCCACGCAATTGTGGGGGGTGATCCTAATTTGTGTTCGGCGGTGTCCTACTTTTCCACCCGGGTTGGGTAGTATCATCGG